>ONUD01000025.1 GCA_900320925.1 uncultured Eubacteriales bacterium | reverse complement strand
TTTTGATGGGTTCTTTTGTGTCGTGGAGCATGATTCATTCCATACGGCAGTCTGCACAGCGGACGGACAGAGAATTATCGGCATACGACAACTATCGTCAGAGCAATTGGAATCCTAACAATCCCTATACGTCCCCTGCCTATGGTGAGGACAGCCGTGAAACCAATCAATTCTACAGCGGCAATATTTTTGACGACCGCTGAACAGCGGGCAAGAAAAAAGCAAGGAGCAAACTCCTTGCTTTTTTTAGGAACGTACAATTTCACGCCAATCCAAATCGCCGCGTTCCAGACCGTGGATCAAAACCTCACCGGTTGCAATGTTGGTCGCAACGGGGATGTTGTGCATATCGCACAGGCGGAGGAGCTGCATATCATTCGGCTCTTGCGGTTTCGGATTCAGAGGATCCCGCAGGAAGATAAGCATATCAATTTCGTTGAAAGCAATTCTGGCAGCGATCTGCTGATTACCGCCCTGAGAGCCGCTGAGAAATTTGGTGATTTCAAGACCCGTTGCCTCGGCGACCATCTTGCCTGTAGAACCTGTGGCACACAGGTTATGGCGGCTGAGGATACCGCAGTAAGCGATACAGAACTGAACCATCAGTTCTTTTTTAGCATCATGTGCGATCAATGCGATATTCATGTTAAGTTCCCCTCCTGAATCATTCTATGAACAGCTGCACGTCCCTTCCATCAAGACGTGCAGCGATTCTGTCAAATGCATAAGCTGCTTTGAGTTTTCCTTCAATGGGCTGTCCTTTCTGGGAAGCGGAAGCGGCAGCACTGTCCTCGGGAACAATGCCGAGCAGTCTGGCACCGACCGCATCAATGACGGCATCCAAGTCCTCAAACATACCAAGCTTACGGAATTTTCGTTCATGGAACTTGTTGATAATCAGACGGACATCGGGAATAGAACAATACTGGAGCTTTTGACGCACCTTGTCACACCCCCGTACCGACAGCGGTTCCGCATTGGCAACAAGGATGGCACGGGATGCAGGTGCAACGGCTGTTTCAAAGCCAGAACCGATTCCTGCCGGACAGTCCACTAAGATATGGTCATAGTAATCCGTCAGCACATCTGCCAATTGACGCATGACAGACGGACTCAGTTTATCCCGAACATTCTGCGGTGCAGGCAGTAGGTACAGTTCCGGCACTGTTTTGCAGGGATAGATGGCACTTGTCGGCGGACAGTTGCCGCTGATAATATCGGCAATGTCAAAGACAAGTTCGCCGCTGACACCCAACATCAGGTCAATGCCTCTCATGCCGGCATCACAGTCGATGACCAGTACTCTGCTCCCTCTTCTGACCAGGGCAGTTCCCAAGCCTGCTGTTATAGTTGATTTTCCTGTTCCACCCTTTCCGGATGTAATAACCGTCACTTTGCCCATTTTCAAATACCTCTTCAATAAGCATATCACACAGTTTCATTAAAGTCAAGGTTTTTTTTCAATGCACTATGCACAATTTACAACTGAAATGCTGTCCCCACGGCATCACTGGGCATTCTCCAGTCTCCACGGGGAGAAAGTGTGACCGTACCGACCTTTGGCCCATCGGGCAGACAGGAGCGTTTGAATTGCTGTGCAAAGAAGCGGCGTAAGAAAGTATGCAGCCATTTTCGGATGGTTTCATCGTCATAAGTACCGTGGAAAGCAATTTTGGCCAGTCGGAAAATTTTGTCGGGCGTGAATCCGAACCTGACCAGATAGTACAAATAAAAGTCATGCAGTTCATAAGGACCTACCAAATCCTCTGTTTTCTGGGAAATTTCGCCGTCTTTGGGCGGCAGCAGTTCCGGACTGACAGGGGTGTCGAGAATATCCAACAGTGCCTTTTGCAGACTGCCGTCCGTGTGGTCAGCTTCAAAGGCAGTCAGGTGGCGAACCAGTGTTTTAGGGATAGAGGCATTGACGGCATACATTGACATATGGTCACCGTTATAGGTAGCCCAGCCCAGTGCCAGTTCCGACAAGTCGCCTGTACCGATGACAAAGCCGCCTGTTTTGTTGGCAAGATCCATGAGGACTTGGGTACGTTCTCTTGCCTGTCCGTTCTCGAATGTCACGTCAAGTACTTCCATGCTTTGGCCGATGTCCTCAAAGTGCTGTGCAACTGCTTTGGCAATATTGATGTCCCTGAAAGAAACACCGTAGCTTTCGGCTAAGATTTCGGCATTGCTTTTAGTACGCTTTGTAGTGCCGAAGCAGGGCATGGTCACGGCAAGAATGTCCTTTCTGTCACGCTTGAGCATATCCATGGCATGAACGGCGACAATCAAAGCAAGCGTGGAATCCAGTCCGCCCGACAAGCCGATGACAACGGTTTTGGCATTGGTATGCCGGATTCTTGTGGCAAGTCCCGTTGCCTGTATGGTGAGGATTTCCTCACAGCGTTCGGCAAGATTGGTCTTGTTGGTCGGCACAAACGGCGTTTTGCTGATAGGTCTTTGCAGTTCCAGCGGTTTGACGGGCAGATGGAAAGGAACCGTGTCAAAACTGTTCCCACCGACAAACGTATTGGCTCTGGCACGTTCTCCCTCCATTTTCTGGAGGTCAACATCGGCATAGATAATGCCTGATGCAAACCGCTTGGATTCTGCCAGCATACTGCCGTTTTCGCATATCATGTTGTGACCGGAGAACACTAAATCCTGTGTACTTTCGCCAAGTCCTGCACTGGTGTAGACATAGGCTGAAAGCAGTCTTGCCGACTGAGATTTTACCAGCATTCGCCTGTAATCCGCTTTGCCGATGACTTCATCGCTTGCCGAGAGGTTGGCAATGATGGTGGCACCGTTCAGGGCTAATTTACCCGAAGGCGGTTCGGCTGTCCACAAGTCCTCGCAGATTTCCACGCCTAATTTGAATTCGGGCATATCAAGACACTGAAATATCACATCTTTGCCGAAACAAGTTTGTGTTCCGAGAAAGTTGATAGATGTCAATTCCTCTTTGGCGGGGGTGAAATGCCTTAACTCGTAAAACTCGGAATAGTTCGGAATGTACTTTTTTGGCACTAAGCCCAGTAAATCGCCATGACAAATCACAGCCGCACAGTTGTATAAACCGGAATTGGCACGGACGGGCAAACCGACCAATATCACGCAATCCCATTCTTTTGTTGCTTCCATGATGATGTTCAGAGATTCCTCTGCGGCATTCAGCAATGCCCTTTGCAGGAATAAATCTGAACAGGTATAGCCTGTGATGCACAATTCGGGAAATACCACCAGTGATGCACCATTCTGAGCCGCTTCCCTTGCCATGGCAATAATTTTTTCGGTATTGCCCTTGCAGTCTGCTACTTTGATATGGGGCGTGGCGGCTGCCACACGCAAAAATCCGTCTTTCATATCCTATCCCTCCGTATCATCAGAATAAATGTATTATAACCTATTTTTGGATTTTTTACAATAGACTTTATGCGTTCCATGTGATATAATACAAGACAGGAAAACTTTGAAAGGAAACAGGTGAAATCATTGGAGAAAAGCAACATCAGAAATTTTAGTATTATTGCTCATATCGACCACGGCAAATCCACGCTGGCAGACAGGATTCTGGAACAAACCCAGTCCGTTGCCATCAGGGATATGGAGGATCAATTACTGGACAATATGGATCTGGAACGGGAAAGGGGCATTACCATCAAGGCACACGCTGTCACACTGGTGTACCATGCCGATGACGGGGAGGAATATATATTCAATCTCATTGATACCCCCGGTCATGTGGACTTTAACTATGAAGTATCCCGTTCCCTGGCGGCGTGTGAAGGAGCGGTACTTGTGGTGGACGCTTCTCAGGGCATTGAAGCACAAACCCTTGCCAATACCTATCTGGCACTGGATGCAGGACTGGAAATCGTGCCAGTGATCAATAAAATCGACCTGCCAAGTGCCGACCCTGACAGGGTCAAAAAGGAAATTGAAGATGTGATAGGACTGCCGGCAGAAGAGGCTCCCTGCATTTCCGCCAAGGCGGGTATCAACATTCATGATGTCATGGAACAAATCGTGGAACTGATACCGCCGCCTGAGGGTGATGATGAAAAGCCCTTGCAGGCATTGATTTTCGACTCGTATTATGACAGCTACAAGGGTGTTATTATTTACGTGCGTGTCAAAGAGGGAAGTCTGCACGCAGGAGATACGATTCGCCTGATGGCAACAGGCTCGGAATTTAATGTGGTAGAGTGCGGTTTCATGCGTGCGACCAGTCTGGAGCCGACCAGTGCCTTGTATGCAGGGGAGGTAGGCTACATTGCCGCTTCCATCAAGACTGTCAGTGATGCCCGTGTCGGCGATACCGTGACATTGGCAGACAATCCTGCTGCTGAACCCCTGCCCGGG
>ONUD01000048.1 GCA_900320925.1 uncultured Eubacteriales bacterium | reverse complement strand
CAAAGGCGATATGTTTTTCTCCGCATACGACATAAACACAACCATCCTGTTTCAGCATGGCAGCTATCACAGGAATATTTCGTGCTATATGCCCGAAACCGTGGTCGGAAATGTAAAAGCAGATGTGTTTCATGCTTTTTTCAAAGCGGCTTCCCGTTTTGCAAGTGCTCTGTCATGCTCTGCCATAATGCGTACCAGTTCGGGATAGCTTGTTTTCTGGGGATTCCAGCCCAGAACGGTTTTTGCCTTGGTGGGGTCGCCCCAGAGATTGTCAACGTCTGTGGGTCTGAACCACTGAGGATTCACGCATACCAGCATTTTGCCTGTTTCTGCGTCATAGCCTTTTTCCTCAATGCCCTTGCCCTCCCAGCGGATGGTAATCCCGTTAGCGGCAAACGCCTTTTCGGTGAAGTCACGCACCGTATGCTGTTCACCTGTTGCAATGACGAAATCTTCAGGGGTATCATGCTGGAGAATCATCCACATACACTCCACATAATCCTTGGCATAGCCCCAGTCACGCAGACTGTCCATATTGCCGAGTTCCAGATGATCCTGCAAGCCCTCGGCAATCCTGCCTGCGGCAAGCGTGATTTTTCTGGTCACGAAATTTTCGCCCCGTCTTTCGGATTCATGGTTAAAGAGAATGCCGTTGACGGCAAACATCCCATAAGCTTCCCGATATTCCTTTGTAATCCAGAAGCCGTACTGTTTTGCCACAGCATAAGGACTGTACGGATGGAAAGGTGTGGTTTCTTTTTGAGGAACTTCCTCGACCTTGCCGAAGAGTTCGGAGGTGGAAGCCTGATAGACCTTTGTTTTCTTGGCAAGTCCCAGAATACGGACAGCTTCAAGAATCCTCAATACACCGATAGCGTCAACATCACCTGAATATTCGGGTACATCGAACGATACCTGCACATGGCTCTGGGCGGCAAGGTTGTATATTTCATCAGGCTGTACCAAGCTGATGATACGAACCAGAGAAGAAGAGTCCGACAAGTCCCCGTCATGCAGTTTTACAGCATTTTTGGCAATCAAATGGTCAATGCGTGCCGTGTTGGAAATGGAAGCCCGTCTGGTAATGCCATGCACCTCATAGCCTTTCTCCAGCAAGAACTCTGCCAGATAAGAACCGTCCTGTCCTGTGATGCCTGTAATCAACGCCTTTTTCATATTATTTCCTCCGTTATGATATTTATCATTTTTACAACGATAGTAGGGGGTATCTTGGTTTATTATAGCATACTATCTGTTTTCTTTCAAGCCAAAAAACGGGCAGAGAAATTTTTTTCTCTGCCCGTTGGCTTCATCGGGGACTGCATAAGGATTTCTGTGCGGCGATCGTGGCAAGGGTATCTCCGAGCTGTACCAGAACCGAAGCCAGCAGTGCCAGTTCTTCCTCTGTCACCTGACAGGCAATGGTATTGGCAAGTGCCGTCACAGCCGCCGTCAGTTCACACGCATTCAATCAGCATCATCCTTATCATCAAAATTGCTGTCATTCTATCATATGCGACATAGCCCTTATTTGACCACGCTGACCGTAAAGTATTTTTTGGCAACATTCCCGCTGCTGTCCTTGGTCTTGACCATGATGTCATAGTCCGCAAGTTTGGCAGGCGTGACACTCACTGCCGTATTGGAGGAATAGTTTTGTTTGGTTGTCCATGAGCTGTCGGTCTTTCGTTTGTAGTACACGGCATAGGTATAGCCCGCCTTGCCGCCCTCGGCACTGCAATTCACCGTAACAGAAGAACCTTTTTGTACTTCCTGTGCAGAGATGGTACTGGTATTGACAAGCTTCGGGTTTTTGACATTCAGGGTAAAATACTTTTCGGCAACCGTGCCGGTTTTGTCTTTGACAAGCACACCGATATTATACAAAGCCGCGTAACACAGCCCCCATGGAATTACAAGACTTTTTCATGAGGGGTAGTAATTTCAAAAAAAATGTGCTATAATTTGGTATCAAAGGCAGGAGGGGAAACAATGGATCCATATAAAATACTGGGAGTCTCACCGGACGTGAGTGATGAGGAGCTGAAAAAGGCTTACAGGACACTGGCCAAAAAATACCACCCTGACAGGTATGCCGGCAATCCGCTAGAAAAAACAGCTTCGGAAAAGATGAAACAAATCAATGAAGCCTATGATATGATTCTTGAACAGCGTAAAAACAGCACCCAACGCTATCCCGATACAGCGTATGACCGCCAGCCGCTGTGGACGGAGGTACGGCAGCTCATTGCAGAGAACCGTCTGGAGGAAGCAGAGGAACTGCTCTATCATATACTCTCAAGCGAAAGAGACGGTGAATGGTATTATTTAATGGGGGTGCTGTCATACGGCAGGGGATTTCTGGAAGAAGCCTACAACTATTCTGAAACAGCCTGTCACCTTGCCCCCGACAACATGGAATACAGGGCATTTTATGACCGTGTACGGGAGTACCGCCAAGGAAAGTTCCACGGCGGCTATGAACCGCAGAGAACCGTCATGCCCTGCTGTGACTGCTGTGATATATGTACGTGTCTGGCGTGTTCAGATTGTCTGTGCGACTGTTTGGGAGGGTGCTGAGATGAGAAGCAGAAATACGCAGAAATTAGCTGTCAGCGGT
>ONUD01000010.1 GCA_900320925.1 uncultured Eubacteriales bacterium | reverse complement strand
TTCAATATGATATACATCACCATCATCAACACGCCCGACAGTGCAATCGGGAACCACCAGAATTTATCAAACGGCAGTCCGCCAATGATATTCATGCCGTAGAAACCTGAAATGACGGTCGGCACAGATACCAGCAATGTGAGAGATGCCTGTATTTTCATGATAACATTCAGGTTATTCGAGATAATGGATGCAAATACATCCATGGTATTGGTCAGGATATTCAGATGGATGGCTGCCATATCGACTGCCTGCTTAATTTCAATCAGCACATCTTCCAGCAAGTCCTGATCCTCGTCATAAAGCTTGATATATCTGCCCCGCATAATTTTTTCCAGTGTCAGTTCATCCGCCTTGAGGGAGGATGAAAAATACACCAGTGATTTTTCAATATCGAGAAGCTGATGCAGTTCCTTATTTTTGGCAGAGCGACGCAGTTCCCGTTCAATACGGTTGCTGATTTTATCAATTTGTTTGAGGTACTGCAAGTACTTGGTTGCCATTCTCAGCATGATATGGAGGACAAAATGCGTTTTGTACTCTGTCCGCACGTTTCTGACAACGCCCTCCGAAAATTCACTCAGAATGGTATTTTCGCGTATGGACACGGTGATGACATTTTTTCCCGTAATCATGATACCGATAGGCATGGTAGAGTAGGTAATATTTTTTGAAACTTTCTCCACCACGGGTACGTCAATAATAATCAGTGTCGTATCATCTTCGCTGTCGATATGGGAAGATTCCTCCTCGTCCAGTGCAGAACGCATCAATTCCGGCGGGATCTTAAAAAAATCCAGCAGATACTGTACTTCCTCTTCCTCAGGAGCCACACAGTTGATCCAGCAGCCCTGTTCATATGCTTGAATCTCTTCGATTCTGCCATTGATGGTTTTGTAGTAGCTTATCATCAAAAACACCCCTTTTTGTTCAGGGGAACGACAAGCCGTTCCGAACCCCTGAACCGTCATATTTACAACTTTGTTCACCATAAGGGTCAGAACTCACAAAATCACCACCATTTTTTTCGGATTCTTATCTATTATAATCTTTTTTTCTCCAATAATCAAGAACAAAATGAAGGATACCGCAAAAAGCGGCATCCTTTATGGAATATCATGAAAAATTTTTCACGGTCACGGAACTGAACTTCGTCATAGATTCATCCGTATAGAGGAAGAACTCCACAGTTCTCATCAGGTCTTTTTTATAGCGGAGGGTCACATATTTGTCACTGATATGCTCTGATTCCGGTTCCCCATACTGTTCCTTGACGGCATCGGGAGTGACATTTTCATCAAACACGAATCCCCCGGGCAGAACCACCTCCAGTTCATCTCCCAAATGCACCTCGATGGAGCCAACCTTACAATCACTGTAGCTCAATGCTTCATCGGAGGGATTCCAGAGCTGTGTATTCAGGGTATCTCCCTCTTCATTTTTGGGTTTAGAGAGGGTATGCTGTTTAGGTTCCAGTTCCCCGTAGCCATCCTCAAAGGAATAGCCGATCCATGAAAGCTGTTCCCTGTCAAACGGAAGCTGATAGTCTACACCGTTAAGACTGATTTGAAAATTCAGGATACTGTCCTCCTCTTCCGACGGTTCCTGTGAGCTTTCTTCCTCTGTCACTTCTTCAGAAGATTCGTCTTGGGAAGATTCCTCCGTTTTGGAGGATTCCTCTTTTTTGGAGGATTCCTCTTTTTTGGAAGATTCCTCTTTTTTAGAGGATTCCTGTTTTTTGCTTTCCTCTTGTTTTTGGCTCGGTTCAGAAACTGTTACTTCTGACACAGTACTTTCTGTTTCAGAGGGCAGAGGCTTGGTTTCGGGCAAAGAATTTTCCATCGGATAAAATATACCGCAGCCCGTCAAAGCTGCCGAGGACAATGCTACCAGCAGCACTGTCTTAATCATCTTCTTCATGTTTTATCATTCCCCGATCTATATTTTTGGAGTACTAACCTTTATTTTAAACCATCTGCCTACCATAAGTCAATATCTTTATCAAAAATCATTCCACGAGGATCACATTTTCCTCTCCGATACGCCTTTTCAGTTCCCGCAGCATGACATCATTTACGGACACATATTGGCGGACAATGGCTTTCGTGTCGGTAAAATAGAGGTACAATGGGGTCTGACCGTCAAAAATATCCGTCACCTGCAAAGCCCTTTGATACTCCCGACAGCTATCGTTGGCTACCCGAAGATACAGTCCTTTCTTTTTCGGCTTTTTGTCCGCCTGCTCCGACACGGTCTGGACTGACTGGCAAATGAGCTTTTTTTCTTCGTCTTTGACGTTCACGGAGGCAAAAATCCTGAGAATTTTCCCTTCCTGTATCAATCCCCCGTATTCCGAAAGGGTATTCGGAAACACAATCATTTCCATAGAGCCGTATTTATCCTCGACAGTCACGAATGCCATTTGCTGGTTTGTTTTGGTTGTTTTGACGCTGACTTTTTCCAACAGACCAATGACACTGACCTTTGCACCGTCCTCACCACGCTCCGATACATCATTTAGCGTATCCGTATGCAGTGTTCTGATGAGATGGTCATACTCTGCCAGCGGATGCCCTGAAAGATACATCCCTGCGGTTTCTTTCTCCATCTCCAGACGCTCCGATACCGCAAATTCATTCATTTCCGGCAATGCAGGTTCCCGACGGATTTCTTCTCCGTTCATTGCCCCGAACAGATCCAATTGTCCGTCAATGGCTCTTTCTCTGCCGCTGGCGATGATTTCCAGAAACTGTTTGCCGACTGCCATCATCTGCCGTCTGTTGGCACCCAGCCCATCCAGTGAACCGCTTTTGATGAGGTTTTCCAAGGCACGGATATTCAGTTCTCTGCCATATACCCTGTCACAGAAGTTATAAAAAGATGTAAAAGCTCCGTTGTTTCGTTCTCTGACAACGGATTCAATCAACCCTCTGCCGATATTCTTGACGGCTTTCAGACCAAAACGAATATCATGCCCCTGTACGGTGAAGCCGGCATCGCTTTCATTCACGTTCGGCGGCAGGACACGGATTCCTTTGGCAGTACATTCATCTGCATAGATGGCAATCTTGCCCCTGTCACCCAAAACGCTTGTCATCAGTGCCGCCATGTACTCACACGGATAATGGCATTTCATATAGGCTGTCTGGTAGGACAGTACGGCATAACAGGCGGCATGGGATTTATTGAATGCATAGGAAGCAAAACTTTCCATTTCCGCAAAAATTGCTTCTGCGGTTTCCTGCGGCACGCCTCTTTTGATACAGCCGTCCACTTCTCCTGTCAGACCGTAGATAAAGACTTTGCGTTCCTCTTCCATGACGGATTTTTTCTTTTTGGACATGGCTCGCCGTACAATATCGGCACGTCCCAGAGAATAGCCTGCCAGCGAGCGGAAAATCTGCATGACCTGTTCCTGATAGACAATACAGCCGTAGGTCACTTTCAGAATCGGTTCCAACAGAGGGTGCTTGTAAGTGATTTTTTCAGGGTGGTGCCTGTTTTCAATATACCTGCCGATGGAATCCATCGGCCCCGGACGATACAGGGAAATGACGGCAATAATATCTTCCATTCCCTCCGGTTTCAGCTTCAGGAGGGTGTCTTTCATGCCTGCCGATTCAAACTGGAATACTCCTTCCGTATCGGCATTGGCATATAAAGCAAATACCTCCTTGTCATCATAGGGAATTTTGCTGATATCAAAATCAGGGTGGTGCTGTCTGACAAGAGTTTGGGCATCATTCAACACGGTTAAGTTTCTCAGTGCCAGAAAATCCATTTTCAGCAGACCTAATTCGTCCAGTGTTGTCATATCGAACTGTGTGACAATGACATCATCATTTTTGGCAAGGGGGACATAATCACTGACAGGTTTGTCTGTAATGACAATGCCTGCCGCATGGGTGGTGGTATGGCGGGGCGTACCCTCCAACTTTGCCGCTGTATCCACCAATTCATGCACGGACGGGTCACTTTCATACAGTGACTGCAATTCCCCTGATACTTTCAGTGCTTTTTCTATGGTCATGCCCAAATCGGACGGCACAGCCTTTGCCACTCTATCGCAAAGATTGTAGGGAAGTCCCAATGCCCTGCCGACATCTCTGACAGCCCCCTTTGCCGCCATTGTGCCGAATGCGGCAATCTGTGCTACTCTGTCACTGCCGTACTTGTCAATGACGTAATCAATGACTTCCTGCCGCCTGTCCTTGCAGAAGTCCACGTCAAAGTCGGGCATACTGACTCGTTCGGGATTGAGGAACCGCTCGAACAGCAAATCATACTGCATAGGGTCAAGTCCTGTAATGCCCATACAATAAGCCGCCAGACTGCCTGCTCCCGATCCCCTGCCGATTCCCACGGGAATGCCTCTGGACTTGGCATAATTCACATAGTCCGCTACAATCAGGTAATAATCGACATAGCCCATTTTGCTGACGGTATCTATTTCGTATGCCAGACGGTCAAGCAGGATTTTGTCAGGCTGTTCACCGTAATGCCGTTTCAGCCCCTGCATACACTGGTCACGGAAATAGGTCAGATGGTCTTGACCGTCCGGCACATCAAATCTTGGCAGTTTGAGCTTGCCGAACTCGATTTCTACATGGCACCGGTCAGCAATTTTCTGTGTATTTTCCACGGCTTCTTTCGGAAACAGTGACAGCATTTCCTCTTCACTTTTGACATAGAACTCCTCTGTAGGAAATCCCAGCGGCATTTTTTCCTGAACGGTATGGTTGGTCTGGATACACAGCAGTACATGATGCAAATGACTGTCCTCTTTGTTGATATAATGGCAGTCATTGGTAGCAACAAGCGGAATACCACATTCTTCCGACAGCCGTATCAGATAGGGATTGATACGTTCCTGTTCATCAATGCCATGATGCTGCAATTCAAGGAAGAAATTGTTTTCACCGAAAATTTCCTTGTAGCGGAGAGCCGTTTTTTTGGCTTCGTCATAATCATTGCGGAGCAGTGCCTTTGGGATTTCACCAGCCAGACAAGCCGACAGGGCAATCAGTCCCTCATGGTACTGCTCCAGCAGTTCCATATCCACTCTCGGTTTATAGTAATATCCCTGTGTCCATGCAAGAGAATCCAGCTTGACTAAATTTTTGTAGCCCGTTTCATTCTCGCACAGCAAAACAAGATGGCGGTTTTCTCTGTCAAATTCTGCTGACTTGTCGGTACACTTACGGGGGGCAACATACACCTCACAGCCAAGAATCGGCTTAATTCCCTCTTTTTGGCAGGCTTTATAGAAGTGGATAACACCGTACATAACCCCGTGGTCAGTAATGGCAACGGCATTTTGTCCTAACTCCTTTACCCTTTTGACAAGATCATGGATTCTACAGGCACCGTCCAGCAAACTGTATTCCGTATGCAAATGCAAATGGGCAAATGCCATCTTTTTACACCTCCTGTTTGAACCATTGATGATGAAATCCGCTGAAAGATATGGCAAAGAGAAACACCTTTGCCGCTACGCTCCCTCCGTCAAAAACCGCTGTAACTTCATTGCATAGGATAATTTCTCTCTATTTTGATATTTATTTACTATTACCACTTAATTTATACGGTTTTTGCCACCTCCCTCACGGAGGGAGGCTTGGGTTACTTTATCGCTTGCAAAAATTTTTGCCAAAGTGGTAAGCAGTGGATAAGCCTCCCTCCGTGAGGGAGGTGACAAAAGCTGGTAAATTAGTTATTAAAAGGCAATATATCATGTCATAAAATGAATGGATTGAAATCCGTGAAGTTGTCCAGCTTTTGACGGAGGGAGCGTGGCGGAAGTAAAGTATCCCCATTGTTATGTCAAACATCGGCAAAGATATTAGACTTTGAGTTTTTCTTGCACAGCCTGATGAATTTTTTGACAGACTCTTGAAAAATCCATATTGATTTCCTGATTGCTAAAACGAATCACTGTCAATCCATAACCCAACAGTATGTTCGTACGCTCTTCATCATGTGCGATTCCTTGTTCAGTATAATGCTGAATACCGTCAATTTCAACAACCAGTTTTGCCGCATGACAGTAAAAATCAACAATGAAACGATCTATCGTTTTTTGCCGCTGAAACCGCACAGGATAGGAACGCAAAAAGTCATACCACAAATGATTTTCTTGTGCAGTCGCTTCTTTTCTGAGCTTTTTGGCGGAAGGAATCAATTTTGGATGATATGGTAAAGACATCATTTTCTCTCCCTTATCGGAAATACATATGAAGCTGACACTTAATCATGCCGTTGTAAAGCTTGCGGCGTTTGTCAGACTTCCTGCCAAAATATTTTTCAAAGTTATCGTCAGGCGTGATAATGCTGTAGCTCCAGCCGCTTTTTCTTTCAAATTTCTCCCCCATAATTTGATACAGTTCCCTTGCCTGCTCCATATCCAGCAAACGCTCTCCATAAGGGGGATTGCATATCACGACAGCCCTCTCAAGTTCCTCACGAAAGTCACGAATATCCCTGACTGCCGCATGGATTCGTTTTTCCACACCTGCCTTGCGGGCATTTTCCATGGTCAAGGCAACGGCTTCCTCCTCAATGTCATAGCCGTATGCCACAAAATCACAGTCCTTTCGGATACTGTCCTGTGCCTGTTCCCGTGCCTGTCTCCATACGGCGGCAGGAATGCAGTCCCATTGCTCCGCTGCAAAGGTTCTTTGCAGTCCCGGGGCAATATTCAGAGCCTTCAGAGCAGACTCTATCAGAATCGTCCCCGAACCGCAGAACGGATCAATCACGGTACTGAACGGGCGAATATGGGAGGCGTCCGCCATGGCACAGGCAAGTGTTTCCTTGATGGGGGCAAGAGTTGACTGACGGCGATAGCCCCTTTTGTGCAGACCCGCCCCTGAGGTATCCAGCAGGATACTGCATTTGTCTTTTATAATTAAAAACTGTATCTGGTGCAGGGAACCGCTTTCTTCGAGCCATGAGGTATGATATTTGGCACCCAGACGCTTGGCAGCCGCTTTTTTGACAATTTTCTGGCAGTCGGGAATACTTGCCAATTGGGAACTGACACTATGTCCTTTCACAGGAAAACAGTCCTTTTCACCAATCCATTCCTCCCATGCAATCTGACTGACACCTTGGAACAGATCCTCAAAGCTGTAGGCAGGGAACTCTGCCAGCAAAACTTGTATCCTCTCGGCATACCGTGAACAAAGGTTGGCTTTGGCAAGGGTCTGAAAATCTCCCTCAAACAGCACTCTTCCATTTTCCGCCTGCACGTTTTCAATCCCCAGCCTCCTGAACTCATCCGCACAGATTCCCTCTATCCCCAACAGACAAGGGGCTGCCAATTTGATTGTTTCCATCTTTTTCCCTCCAATTGTTGCAATGCATATTCCAATTATAGTCCAAAAATATATAAAAATCAATCAAAAAATCTTGATAATCCATGCAGTATGATATATAATAGCTGTTGTGGGAATCATTTTTTCAAAATCATCGGAGGTGCAAATATGGCTAACAACGATAAAACAATGATATTTTCCATTGCCGACAACCGTGAGGAATCTGTCAAGTCGATGCTCAAAACCGTCTATCAGGCTTTGGAAGAAAAAGGATACAACCCTATCAACCAAATCGTAGGCTATATCCTGTCAGAAGATCCTACTTATATCACGACTCACAAAAATGCAAGAGCCTTGATTCGCAGAATTGAACGGGATGATCTGTTGGAGATACTGCTGAAAAGCTACCTCAACCCGGAACACGATAAAGAACGGAGGAACGGATGATGTCAGAATTTTTATGCTACAAACACAAACCTTTGGTACGATGCGGTGACGTCCTCTACTATGGGGATATGCACGATAAGTATGTGGTGAAGCTTGCCGTAAAGTCCAAGCAGAAAGCAGACGATATGGAAGTCGCCGACAGAGTGGTGGTGCAGCTGCTAAGCACCGACCTGTCCGACCCGACAAAGGTCATTGTCAAAAAGGGAGAACAGCCCAATCTGTTCCTTGCTGTTGATATGGCAAGCGTCTGGCTTCAAAAAGCATTGAAAAAAGGCTGATAAAAAACCTCTGCTCTTTATAAGGCAGAGGTTTTTTGTGAAATTGCCGAAATGACTGTCATTCGGCAAGCATTTGTCGAATGGACGGAAAAGGAGCAAGACTGCGGCGGAGAATACCGTTCATGTAGGCAATAGCAGTACCGTAGTTGGTGATTGGCACCCCCCGATCCTCGGCACACTGTAAACGGTATTTCATCT
>ONUD01000043.1 GCA_900320925.1 uncultured Eubacteriales bacterium | reverse complement strand
GTTCACGGAGGGATTTGGATATGCGGAAGCCAACCATCTTGACAGCCTGAAAAGCTGTATCAATGAGGAAGTTTGTGCGGTGTTCATAGAGCTGATACAGGGAGAAGGCGGTGTCATGCCGCTGGATAAGGACTTTGTGAAAGCCGTTGCCGCCATCTGTGCCGAGAAAGATATTCTGCTGATGGTGGATGAAGTGCAGACGGGTGTAGCAAGGACAGGGGCGGTTTACTGCTATCAGCATTACGGCATACAGCCTGATGTCATTACCTCGGCAAAAGGGCTGGGAGGCGGTGTACCGATAGGGGCGTGCCTTTGCAGTGAGAAGCTGGGAAATGTCATGACGGCAGGAACGCACGGTACAACCTTTGGCGGCAATCCGATTGCGTGTGCCGCCGCAAAGGAAGTTTTGTCAAGAGTGACGACACCTGAATTTTTGGCAGAAGTCAAGGCAAAAGGCAGTTATATCCGTGAAAAGCTGCAAGCCATGCCGAATGTCAAAGAAGTGCGTGGCATGGGCATGATGATTGGGATTGTCACCGAAAAGGATAATGCCAAAGCCGTGGCAGGCAAGTGTGTCGAAAACGGTCTGCTGATACTGACAGCAAAGAATTTGTTAAGACTGCTGCCGCCGCTGAATATCACCTGTGAAGAAATTGACAGAGGGTTGAATATCCTCAAAAAAGTAATGGAGGAATCATGATGAAACACCTATTGAAAATGCTCGACCTCTCATCGGAGGAGATTATTGGGATTTTGAATCTTGCCGACCAGTTGAAGTATGAGCAGAAGCATGGAATTGAACATAAACTGCTGGCAGGCAAGTCTGTAGGACTGATATTTGAAAAGGCTTCGACCCGTACCAGAGTATCCTTTGAAGTAGGTACCTACCAGTTGGGCGGACAGCCTATCTTCCTGTCCTCGAAGGATATGCAGATCGGCAGGGGAGAGCCTGTACAGGATACCGCAAGAGTACTGTCAAGGTATCTGGACTGCATTATGATTCGTACCTTTGAGCAGAAGGAAGTGGAAACACTGGCAGAGTATGGCAGTATTTCCATTATCAACGGCTTGACGGATTTCTGCCATCCGTGTCAGATTCTTGCCGACCTGATGACTATCAGAGAATACAAGGGCAAGCTGGACGGTTTGAAAATGTGCTTCATCGGTGACGGCAACAATATGATGAATTCGCTGATTGTAGGGGCATTGAAAACAGGAATGTCTATTGCAGTGGCTTGTCCGGAGGGCTATGAGCCGCATGAAGAGGTGCTGGCATTTGCCAAAGAATACGGAGAGAAATTCCGGATGTTCCGCACACCTGTGGAAGCAGTCAAAGATGCCGATGTAGTGATTACGGATGTATGGGCTTCCATGGGACAGGAGGGCGAAGCCGAAAAGAGAAAGAAAGCGTTTGACGGTTATCAGGTCAATGCAGAACTGATGAAGCTTGCCAAGCCTGATGCCATGATTCAGCACTGCCTGCCTGCCCACAGGGGAGAGGAGATTACGGAGGAAGTGTTTGAAGCCCATGCCGATGAGATCTTTGAAGAAGCCGAAAACAGGCTTCATGCCCAAAAAGCTGTCATGGTGAAGTGCCTGACAGACAGATGAATTGCCGAAAGCAGATGAGCCGGAAACGCTTATCTGCTTTTATATGTTGACATCGGAGGGAGAAAAAACTATAATAGGATTATCCAAAAAATGAAGTAAAGGCAGGTAATCCATGATGAAAAGCGATAATATGAAAAAAGGCGTGCAGTGTGCTCCGCAGAGGTCACTGCTCCATGCACTGGGTATGACGGATGAGGAAATCGCCAAGCCGATGATTGGCATTGTCAGTTCCTATAATGAGATTGTACCCGGACATATGAATATTGACAAAATTACCAATGCTGTCAAAACCGGTGTGGCAATGGCAGGCGGCAATCCTGTAGTATTTCCTGCGATTGCGGTATGTGACGGCATTGCTATGGGGCATCAGGGCATGAAGTATTCCCTTGTGACCCGTGACCTGATTGCGGACTCCACCGAAGCCATGGCATTGGCTCATGCCTTTGATGCACTGGTGATGATACCGAACTGTGACAAGAACGTGCCGGGGCTTCTGATGGCAGCCGCAAGACTGAATATTCCGACCATCTTTGTCAGCGGCGGCCCCATGCTGGCAGGACGGGTGCAGGGGCATAAAACCAGTCTTTCCAGTATGTTTGAAGCGGTGGGTTCTTACAATTCGGGGAAAATCACTGCGGAAGAACTGCATGAATATGAAAACAAAGCTTGTCCGAGCTGTGGCTCCTGTTCGGGGATGTATACGGCTAACTCTATGAACTGTCTGACAGAGGTGCTGGGCATGGCTCTCAGGGGCAACGGTACGATTCCTGCGGTCTATTCCGACAGAATCCAGCTTGCCAAGCACGCCGGCATGAAAATTATGGAACTGCTGGAAAAAGACATCAAGCCTCGTGACATCATGACAGAGGATGCCTTCCGCAATGCCCTGACCATGGATATGGCTCTGGGGTGCAGTACCAACAGTATGCTGCATTTGCCTGCGATTGCCCATGAATGCGGCATTGAGCTGAATCTGGACATTGCCAACGACATCAGCTCTCATACACCGAACCTGTGTCATCTTGCTCCCGCAGGAAGAACCTATATGGAGGATCTGAATGAAGCAGGCGGTATCTATGCCGTCATGAATGAAATCAACAAGCTGGGACTGCTGAAAACCGATCTGATTACGGTAACGGGCAAAACCATTGCTGAAAATATTGCGGGTGTTGTCAATAAGAATCCCGATATTATCCGTCCTGTCGATCATCCGTACAGTGCCACAGGCGGCATTGCCGTACTGAGGGGCAATCTGGCACCAGATGGCTGTGTGGTAAAGCGTTCGGCAGTGGCTCCCGAAATGCTGCAACATGCGGGTCCTGCAAAGGTATTTGACTGTGAAGAAGATGCCATGGCGGCTATCAACGGCGGCAAAATTGTAGAGGGCGATGTAGTGGTTATCCGCTATGAAGGGCCAAAAGGCGGTCCTGGTATGCGTGAAATGCTGAATCCGACATCTGCCATCATGGGCATGGGACTGGGCAGTACCGTGGCACTCATTACGGACGGACGTTTCTCGGGTGCAACGAGGGGTGCTTCCATCGGTCATGTATCCCCCGAAGCGGCCGCAGGCGGTCCGATTGGACTGGTCAGGGACGGCGATATCATTGAAATCGACATCAATGCCAATACCATCAACATGAAAGTCAGCGAGGAAGAGCTTGCCGCCAGACGTGAGGGCTGGACACCGAACGAACCGAAAATTAAAACAGGCTATCTGGCAAGATATGCCTCTCTGGTGACATCTGCCGATAAGGGAGCCGTACTGAAAACAAAATGAAATAACCTTTTCCCCATGCAGAATATTTTTTGAAACACCGGTTCAAAACAAGACAGAACAGAATGGAAGCACAATTCTGTTCTGTTTTTGCTTTTGAAAAACTGTTGACATTGGTATGAGAAAAATTTATAATTAAGTTAGTTTTTGACAATCAAAAAAAGAGGTGTTTTTATGAAATTTCCACAGGAACTGGAAAAATTCAGAGAAAAGCTGGAAAGCACATACAAACCGTGCAATGAAATCAAATTTGTTCCCGCTGACACCAAACCGTGGGAAAGTAAAATAGGCGGCTGTCCGTATCTTGAAAAGAAAGAGGATTATCCGAAAGATGAAAACGGCAATCCTATGTTTTTCATGGCTCAGATAAATTTAGAGGAAATGCCGCCGCTGGAGGATTTCCCGACAAAGGGGATTTTGCAGTTTTATATTGCTGACGAGGATGACTGGGGTCTTGATAAGCCGTGCAGGGTCGTTTACATAGAGGAATACAGCAGAGAGGAAAGCCGATTGCTGACAGAAAACCCCTTTGCAGACCAGTATATCATGGAATATCCGCCGTTTGAGGAAAGCGGCAGGGCGGAGTTTTCCCCAAAACAGGACATCATTGCCCATGACTGCAAGGGCTTTGAGGAAATTCTGGAAGCGGCAGAGAATGAAACGGAAGAAGAAGCCCTTTGGAATTTCTGTGACACTGCCGGCAGCAAAATAGGCGGCTATCCGTGTTTTGTACAGAACCCGCCTGCCTTTTACGAGGAGGGGGCAGAGGTACTGTTGCTGCAAATTGACTGTGATGACGGTGAAGGAAGCTGCGGCATTATGTTCGGGGACTGCGGTAACTGCCAGTTTATGATGACAAGGGAAGACCTGCTGAAACGGGATTTTTCAAAAGTTTCTTATGATTGGGCGTGCTGTTAAAAAATGGGAGGTTTAAAGGGATGAGAGAGGCACAATGGAAAGAGTATGAACTGATAGACTGTTCGGACGGAGAACGTCTGGAGCGGTGGGGAGAAATTGTGCTGATCCGTCCCGATCCGCAGATTATCTGGAAAACACCCAAAACGCACCCGCTCTGGAAGAATGCCCACGCAAGATATATGCGTTCCTCCACAGGAGGGGGTGTATGGCAGTATTACAGGAAGGTTCCCTCGCAGTGGCAGCTTCGCTACCATGACCTGACCTTTGGCATCAAGCCCATGGGCTTCAAGCATACGGGAGTCTTTCCGGAACAGGCGGTAAACTGGGACTTTGCGGCAGAAACTATCAAGAATGCAGGCAGACCGCTGAAAATTCTGAATCTGTTTGCCTATACGGGAGCGGCAACACTTGCCTGCCTGAATGCCGGGGCAAGCGTGTGCCATGTGGACGCTTCAAAGGGAATGGTACAATGGGCAAAGGAAAATGCTGCCTTGAGCGGGCTTGCCGACAAGCCTGTCAGATGGCTGGTCGATGACTGTGTGAAGTTCGTACAGAGGGAACAGCGGAGAGGAAACAAGTATGACGGCATTATCATGGATCCGCCCTCGTATGGCAGAGGGCCGAATGGAGAGGTCTGGAAGCTGGAGGAACAGTTGTTTTCTCTGGTAGAGATGTGCCTGCCGATTTTATCGGAGGATGCCGTATTTTTCATCTTGAATTCCTATACAACGGGCTTGTCACCGTCTGTGATGGAATATCTGCTGGGAGCCATGCTGCAAAGCAGGTTCGGCGGCAGGGTGTCAAGCTCGGAAATCGGTCTGCACGTGACACAGAGCGGTCTGACACTGCCCTGCGGCAGTACGGCAATTTGGGAGAATGGGAAATGGAAGAATTTATCAAGGTAAAGAATGTGTACTTTCAGTATGAGGGGACAGAAGAAGAGACAGCTGTATTTGCCCTGAACGGTGTAGAGATGTGCATTGCCAAAGGAGAATTTGTGGCAGTGGTGGGACATAACGGCTCGGGCAAATCCACGCTTGCCAAGCATTTCAATTCCCTTTATCTGCCGACAACGGGAGATGTATGGGTGGACGGCATGAATACCAAGGACGATGACCGTCTGTTTGAGAT
>ONUD01000036.1 GCA_900320925.1 uncultured Eubacteriales bacterium | reverse complement strand
CGAGTTCTTAAAAGAGATATGGAATTTGCCATGCTTGACAGGCTTGTTGAGAGGTGCAAGGAGCAAGGCATTACAACTATCAAAGGCTATTACTACCCCACCGCAAAAAATAATATGGTAAAAGACTTGTACGGCAGGTTCGGATTTGATAAAATCAGTGAAGAGGAACAGGGCAACACGGTCTGGCAGCTTGATGTGGCAGGCTATGAAAACCAATGCCATGTTATCAAAATAGAGGACAATTCCTCGATACAGTAAAGGAGATAAAATGATGGACAGCAAAATGATTTATGCAAGACTGAACAAGGTGTTTCGTGATGTGTTTGACGATGACAGTATCACTGTCACCCCCAAAACGACCGCCAACGACATTGAGGACTGGGACAGCCTGGAACATATCACTCTCATTTCGGCAGTGGAAAAAGAGTTCAAGATGAAGTTCAAAATGGGCGAAATTTCCTCCATGAAGAATGTCGGGGAAATGGCAGGCATCGTTGCTGCCCGTGGTAAATGATTCATTTGCAGAAAGGAGAAAATAGTGTTTACAAAAGAAGTTATAGAGCAATTACAATACTATGTTTACCGCTTGATAGACCCCCGTACGGGTCAGACATTTTATGTCGGCAAGGGGAAAGGAAACCGTGTGTTTGCCCATGTCAATGATGCGTTGAAAGATTTTGACGGGGAATCCTTTATTGATGCCGAAGAAGATGATGTATCCGCCAAAATCAAGCAGATAAGGGACATCAAAAATGACGGACTGGAAGTGATTCACGTCATCCAAAGATACGGCATGACCGAAAAGGAAGCCTTTGAAGTGGAAGCGGCATTGATGGATTGTTTTCCGGGATTGACGAATATTCAGAACGGTCATGCCTATGACAGGGGTGTCAACAGTTCCGAAGTGATTCAGAGAAATTTATCCTGTGAGGAATTTACCGATCAGCCGGATTTGAAATATTGTATCATCAAAATCAGTGATTCTTGGCTTAATGAGTGTGGCAGTGTTTATGAAACTGTCAGAAAATATTGGAAGGTCAATCTGAAAAGAATACAACAAGTTCCTTATGTTTTAGCTTCATGCAACGGCATTGTGAAAGAGGTATTTGAAGTGGAATCATGGTATGAAGCACCTGATGTTCCGGGCAGATGTATGTTTGACGGAAAAACAGCACCCGAAAATATAAGAGATTTGTTCGTAAACAAAAAACTGCCCAAAAACTATATGAAAAAAGGTATGGCTTCTCCCGTATTATATCATGATTGAATAGCAGAAAAATTTTCAGCCAAACACAGCAACAAAAAAGTCCTTACCGAACAGAAAGGGTTCGTGTAAGGACTTTTTGCTGTCATGATGAGATGGTGCGGAGATAGTCTTTGCCTTTTTCGGTAACGGCAGTGGCGGTAAAGGCAAGCAGTTCACTGCATCCGAAACGGGAATCCGCCTTGACATAACCGTTGCGGCGGAGCAGTTCGAGTGCCTTTCCGATGTCGCCCACGGAATATTTTTTGCATTTGGGGGCGGCCATCACTTCATTGAAAGTAACAGTCTTTTGGGTTTTCAGACTGTCATGGATGTACCGTAAAACAGCGGTCACGCAGGCATCATGCAGTTGCATCAGTATCACCTCTATCCTGTCATAGATGGAAAACGGGAGGACAATATGGAAAAAATACGCAAAAAAATCACTTTTTACGGCTGGGTACAGGGAGTAGGATTTCGCTATCGTGCCTATCATGCGGCCAATGCCTTTGGTGCGACAGGCTGGGTGAGAAATAACGGTGATGACTCTGTGTCCATGGAGATACAGGGAACCGAATCACAGATTGACCAGGTAATTCTGGCAATCGAAAGAGGGAGCTATATCCGTATCGAAAACATGGATTGTCATACCATTCCCCTGAAGCCTGAGGAAAGGGATTTCAGAATCCATTGACCGATGATTGTTGGAAGGCGAGGTCTCCTTTCTCTTTGACTCCGTTTCGGATATTGTATCATGATTTCCGAAGGATGTCTATCTTTTTTGTATAAAAATACGGAAAAGCGGGAAAAATATGGCATAGAGATGGGAGGGAATCGGATTGTATGAATTTATCAGAGACTTGAAAAAGATTTACACCCATGCCCGACAGCAGCCGTATGTTCCGATGCAGACACCGCTTTCTTCTGCACTGGACGAAAATATCGGTTATTTTCGGAAGGCTTTTTCCGATAGTGCTGATTTGACCATTCGGGAGCTGTGCCTGTCGGGGATCCGTGTTGGCGTCATATCCATTGACAATATGATTGACAAGCAGGTGCTGGCAGAGGGGATTCTCACACCGCTGAGGGAGTATGTCTTTTCAGCGGACAGTGCCGCCATCAGTTTCCATGACATTCAGTATAAGGTGCTGTCTACGGCGGATATGGTGGAATCCTGCACGTATGAGGACGTTGAGAAACAAATCATGTCAGGCTTTGCCGTCATTGCT
>ONUD01000080.1 GCA_900320925.1 uncultured Eubacteriales bacterium | reverse complement strand
TCTGCCATCTATCGAGCCTCCGCTTACGGTAAAGTAAGAATCGTTCTGCCAATGGTCAACAGTGTCGATGAAGTGGAATATGTCAAACGGCTCACCAAAGAGGTCAAAGCAGCTCTGCGGCTGAAAGGCATTGCCTGTGACAGTACCGTTCCGTTGGGCGTCCTCATTGAAACCCCTGCCGCTGCCGTGATTGCAGATGACCTTGCCAAAGCAACGGACTTCCTGATGATTGATACCAACTCCCTGACACAAACTACCCTTGCCATGGACCGTGAGAATCCCAAACTGGAATATTTCTATGAACCGTACCACAAAGCCGTTCTGCGGCTCATCCGTGATGTATGCCGTGTCAATAAGCCGGTCAGTATTTGCGGCGAGCTTGCCTGCGATACCTACATGACACCGCTCCTGCTGGCTCTCGGTGCAGAGGAACTGGCAGTCGTTCCCTCCAAGCTGCTGGCAGTCAAAGCTGTCATCCGTGAAACCGATACCGACACTGACACCAAACTGCTCTCCAAACTATCAACGAGGTAACTATGGAAAAGAAAGAAACAGCACTGGAAGCCGTGCGGCTTCTGGAACAAGAATACCCTGACGCATTGTGTTCTCTGACATACACCGATCCCCTTCAATTGCTGATTGCTACCCGACTGGCGGCACAATGCACTGACCAGCGTGTCAATATGGTGACACCCGCTCTGTTTGCCCGTTTTCCTGATGTGCAGTCCTTTGCACAGGCAGATGCCGAAGAAGTAGAACCTTACATTCATTCCTGCGGCTTCTACAAAGTCAAATCCAGAGATATTGTGGCAATGTGCCGTATGCTGCTGGCAGAATACAACGGCACCGTTCCCGACACCGTGGAAGAACTGACAAAACTCCCCGGTATCGGCAGAAAAACCGCCAATCTCATTGTGGGCGATATTTACGGCAAACCTGCGGTCGTGGTCGATACCCACTGTATCCGCATTACTGCCCGGCTCGGTCTGCATACCTCCAAGGATGCCGCTAAAATCGAAACCATCCTCAGAGAACTCCTACCGCCGGAAAAATCCAATGACTTCTGTCACCGCCTTGTCTTGCACGGACGGGCGGTATGCCAAGCCCGCAAGCCCCGCTGTGAACAGTGCTGTCTGAAAGAAATTTGCAGCTACTCATAAATCCCCCCTCTTCATGCCAAAATAATAGGGAAAGTGAGGTTTTTGGCATGAATGACGTCATTGTGTTATCCAATGTGTGCAAGTCCTATATCACCCCGAACAACCGTGTCGAGGCACTTCGCCATGTTGACCTGCATATCAAAGAGGGCAGCTTTGTTGCTGTTGTCGGACAGTCAGGCTCCGGCAAATCTACGTTAATGAATATCCTCGGCTGTCTTGATACCCCTACCAGCGGTCAGTATCTTCTGGACGGAATCCCCGTTGCGGGCATGAACGAAAAGCAGCTTTCCTTTATCCGCAACAACATTATCGGCTTTATCTTTCAAAGCTTCCACCTGCTTCCGTCCCTGAATGCACTGGAAAATGTGGAACTGCCCCTGATTTACCGTGGTATCCCCAAAGCCAAACGCCGTCAAATGGCGGTTTCTGCTCTTGGCATGGTCGGGCTTTCCGAGCGTCTTCTCCACCGCCCCTGTGAGCTTTCGGGAGGTCAGCAACAGAGAGTAGCAATTGCCCGTGCCGTTGCGGCAGAACCGAAACTCATTCTTGCCGATGAACCGACAGGCAACCTTGACTCGGCTTCCGGAAATGATATCATGGCACTGCTCACCACCCTCCACCGCAGGGGAACAACTATTGTCCTCATTACACATGACAATCATGTGGCAAACATGGCGGAAAGCTGTATCCGAATTGCGGACGGACAGGTGTTTCTTTAGATATTTGTTAAAACTCCACAAAATTAAACAGAATTATTATCGCATATTCCATAAAATATTTTTTATTTTTTGGCAAAATCCATTGACAAGCCAAAATTCTATGTTATAATGAGGATAGCAGATGAAAGGCAGTCTGCTGAATGTGACCGTAATTTTAAGGAGGTTTTTATCATGGCAGTTGAACTCCATCAGGTAAATGTACAGGAATTTTTAAGTGTAATTGACAAGTGTGAAGGAGATGTTTTCCTCGTGACCGATGAGGGCGACCGTCTCAATCTCAAAAGCAAGCTTTGCCAGTTGATTGGTCTTACCAAGCTCATTGAGGGCGGCAAGATTACCAATGCACATATCGAGTGCCAGAATCCTAACGATGAATCCAAGCTTTTCCGCTTTAATATGTTCGGTACAGAATCATAACCAGACAAAAAAACCGGCTTCCTTTTGGGAAGTCGGTTTTTTAACAAACGTTCAGGCATTGACTTGAAGGGTCAGATATTTTTTAGAAATCAAACCTGTACTGCTCTTGACTTTAACACAGATGATATACTCTCCGGGCCGTGCAGGAGTCCACTCTACTGTCGGATTGCTGCTGTAATGCTGCAAGGCAGTCCATTTTGACTCGCCGCTTTTTTGAGTATACACGGCATAGGTGGTATTTCTCAACAGCTTGGACGCAGCACCGTGTATCGTTACTGTCTCACCTGTGCGGATGGTGTCGGCAGAAAGGGTGGAACGGTTTTGGAACAGTTGGGTGACTGTCAGGGTATGATAAACTTTTTCCACGGCTCCGTCACTGTCTTTGACTTTCATGCAGATCTCATACGTTCCCTCATAGGCAGGATTGAACGTCATGGTATTATTTTCTTTGAACCCTTGGAGCGTACTCCATTTTGTTTCATTGGGTCTTTTACAGTAGAAGGCATAGGTATAGCTTCCCGCACCGCCCTTGGCAGAGGCACTCATTTTGACAGGAATCCCCAAAAATGTCAGCGAAGATGCTTCCAACTCCACTGCCAGAGGAGCTCCTATGGAAAACCCCTTTTTACGGGCATAGTCGGCTGCATAACTGCGGGCATCCTCACAGACCATGACAAAACTCTCGTCTGCTCCATCAAAGGCACTATCATCCATTTTCGTCACACTGGCAGGAATGACCGCTTTTTGCAAATGAGGACAGTCCATAAATGCTCCTTTGCCAATGACCGAAACACCATCGGGAACCTTGACTTCCTGAAGATTCATGCAGCTCCAGAATGCATAGGCTCCGATCGTATGCAGACTTTGCGGCAGGGTCAACTCCTGAATCTCTCCACAGAAGAAGGCATATTCCCCTATGGCAGTCACGCCCTCGGGGACAATATACTTCTTTTGGCTGCACGGCACTGCCGCCAGTTTTTTACCGCTCTTGTCAAATGCCACGCCGTCTGCGGACATCAGGTACGGATTGTCATGGTCAATGAAGATGGCTTCGAGGTTGTACATAGAGAACAGATGCAAGCCGCTGAGTTCTCTGATATTCTCCGAAAGGTGCAGTGTCCTGACACGACACAATACTTCATCATCGGTGTCTGCGGTTATGTTCACGGCTGTAACAGGGATTCCGTCTGCCGAGGCAGGGACGTACAAGTCCGTATCCGCTCCCTCATAGACAACCGCTTCTGCCGTAATACCTTTGACAGGACTAATATGGACACGATACCGAAAATCTCCCTCTGTCAGGAACAGGACACCCTTTTGATAGGAATAGCGTTCCGTTTTCAGTTTGATTTGCTGTGCAATCTCCTTTACCTTTTGGATGGTTTCGGGGGAAACCTTTGCACAGGCATTTTGCAGCATTTCCATCACCATTTGTTTGGCAAGTTCCTTGGGAAAGCCGCCTTTCACCAATTGTGACAGCCAGTTCGGTGCCGTATTGAGGTCGCCGTTTTCCGTCACGTTGTTTTCATCGCTTCCGTTTCCCACAGCCGCCGCACTCAGTCCCATGCCTGCCGCCACTGCTACTGCCAATGAGGCAGTCAGTACTTTTGCCATCAATTTCATGTTAAAACCTCCTCTTTATCAAAGCTTCTTTTTTCTGATATCATCATAGCACTCTCCATTGGTTTTGTCAATTCCGTGGGATATTTTCTGCCATGGGGGAATATGTATATAGAAAAGCTTTTGGAATGGAGAGATCAACCATGAAGGGAGAAAGCAGCAAAGCAATTCCTGCACTGTCCCAAACGGCTAAAGCTGTCGGATTGGGTGCCGTGATTGGAATCGTTCTGACAGTAGTAACCAGTATTCTGTCAGCCTATGTGATTGTCAAAATGCAAAAGGTTATCTATCCTGCCATTGTACCGCTTGCCATAGTATCCATCTGTGCAGGGGCATTTGCGGGCGGTTATATCACGGCACGCATTACCCAAAGTATGGGAATGGCAGTCGGCAGTCTCTGCGGCATCGTCATTTTTATCTTGTTCTTGGGACTCGGAGCCGTTCTGGGAAGCAAAATCGGCTTGATTTCCATGCTGAGAGCCATACCTGCGGTAGTATC
Organism: uncultured Eubacteriales bacterium; assembly: GCA_900320925.1. Taxonomy (GTDB): domain Bacteria; phylum Bacillota; class Clostridia; order Oscillospirales; family Acutalibacteraceae; genus UBA1213. Next base: position 1,744 of record ONUD01000080.1, on the reverse strand, counting down.
GGGGGCTGCGGGAGGTGTTTTAGGGGTCAATCGGCGAAAAAAACGAAAATAATGTTTGAATTTATCGGAAAGATGTGTTATGATAGTGGTGTACTATACCGGCTGCCGAAAAGGCAGCTTGCAAGAAAGGGTGATTTTCGTGAAGGCAACAAAGCACATCAAAACACTTAACAATGCCAACCTCAAGGAATCCGCTGTCAAAGGCGGCTGCGGTGAATGTCAGGCTTCCTGCCAGTCCGCCTGCAAGACTTCCTGCACGGTTGCCAACCAGAAGTGTGAAAAGTAATGCGAATACACCGATGACGTAAAAGGCGGATGGATACTGTCCGCCTTTTATCTTTGTAAGGAGAATGAACATGATACATAAATACCAACTGAACGGATACAATATTTGCCTTGATGTCCACAGCGGTGCTGTACACGTGCTGGACGAGGTTGCCTATGACGTGCTGGACTACTGCGGGGAGGGCATGACGGAGCAGGCACCCGAAACGATGTATCAAGAGCTTTCTAACTATGAGAAAGAAGAGTTGGATGAAACCTATGCCGCCCTGTACGAACTGTACCAAATGGGACAGCTTTTTTCTTCCGATGATTACGAGCAGTTTGCCGATTTGATGACAAAAGCTCCCATCAAGTCCATGTGCATCAATATTTCCCATGACTGCAACCTGAGATGTGAATACTGTTTTGCGGCAAAGGGCGATTTTGGTCAGGGACGCTGCCTGATGTCGTTGGAAACGGCTAAAAAAGCCATTGATTTCATTATTGCCAATTCCGGTACAAGACACCATCTCGAAGTGGATTTCTTTGGCGGAGAACCGCTGATGAACTTTGATGTTGTCAGGCAGACCGTGGAATATGCCAGAAGCATCGAAAAGCAGTATCACAAACAGTTCCGTTTCACCATTACCACAAACGGCCTTTTGCTGGACGATGAAAAGATTGATTATATCAACAAAGAAATGTCCAATGTTGTCCTGTCGCTCGACGGAAGAAAGGAAATCAATGACAAGTTGCGTGTTACTCCCAACGGTAAAGGCTGTTATGATATCATCGTGCCAAAGTATCAGAAGCTGGTTGCCAAAAGGGGCGGCAAGGATTATTATGTCCGTGGCACGTTTACGACTTTCAGTGAAGATTTTACCGCTGATGTCATGCATATGAAAAATCTGGGCTTTGAGCAGATTTCCATTGAACCTGTTGTATCCGACCCCAAGCTGGATTACTCCATCAAATATGAGGATCTGCCAAGAGTGTTCAAGGAGTATGAGAAGCTTGCCAACCTCGTGATTGAAACCAGAAAAAAAGGAGATTTCTTCAATTTCTTCCATTTCATGATTGATTTGGATCAGGGACCTTGTGCCATCAAGCGGCTGCGTGGCTGCGGCTGCGGCAATGAGTATGTTGCCGTGACACCGCAGGGAGATATTTATCCGTGTCACCAGTTTGTCGGTCAGGAAGAATACAAGATGGGCAACCTCAACGATGGTACGTTTGACAATGACATGAAGCTGCGGTTTGCCAAAGCCAACGTATATTCCAAAGAAAACTGCAAAAACTGCTGGGCAAAATTCTATTGCAGCGGCGGCTGTAATGCCAATAATTTCCAGTATGAGGGAGATATTCTGAAATCCCACAAGGTGGGCTGTGAACTGGAGAAAAAGCGTCTGGAATGTGCCATCATGATTAAGGCAGCCTTGGCAGACATGAATGAAGAAAACTCTTCCTGTGACGGAGAGGA
>ONUD01000134.1 GCA_900320925.1 uncultured Eubacteriales bacterium | reverse complement strand
GGTGCCAGCTTTGCGATTCTCTTCCAGAAGAACTTCATGGCGATCGGCAACAAACGCAGAGGGTTTTCCCGTTTTAAATCATTGGGCAATCTGTTGGACTGCAATGACCGTATCGTACATGATGCCACGCACCTGATTGACAATGACATCGTGACGCAGCCCGTGGATTATGAAAAAATCAATGCGATTCTTGCAAAAGAAAGAGAGAAAAGTTACCAATGGCTAGAAAATGCTCTGAACTGTCCCGTGGAACAGAAAGTCAAGGTCATTCGTGACCTGAATCCATCTGCGGAGGAAACACCTGCTTCGAAACACTATGATTTAGGTGTTTTGGGAGTGTGGTTCGGAGAAAATTACGGCAGTGTGGCAACCTACTATGCTTTGAATAAAGTATTGGAAGGCATGGGACGCTCTGTCCTCATGATTGACAAGCCGCTGGTACCCGGCACACAGGATATTTCTAAACTGGATACCCATTCCAGACGCTTTGCCAATGACCATTATGACATCAGTGATGTGTATCCTGTTGCGAAACTGTCGGAACTGAATCAACTGTGTGACGGCTTTGTACTGGGTTCTGACCAGCTCTGGAACTATGGAATCAGCAAGAATTTCGGCAAGGCATTTTATCTGGATTTTGCCGGAGAGGATAAAAGAAGAATCGCCTGTTCGACCTCTTTCGGCCATCAGGCAGATTTTGCACCGCCTGCCCAAAGAGCCGTGATTGCAGGCCATATGAGAAAATTCAATGCCATTTCGCTGAGAGAATCCGATGGTGTCAAGCTGTGCCGTGATGTGTACGGCGTGGAAGCTCAGCAGATTCTTGACCCTGTATTCATGGCAGATCCCGAAAAAGTCTATGCCCCTCTCATTGAAGCTTCCGACAAAAAAGAAACAGAACCCTTTATGGCCGCCTATATCCTTGACCCGACACCCGAAAAGAGAAAAGCTTTGTTGCATATCTCCGAAAAGCTGGGCGGTATCAAGATTATCAATTTGCTGGACGGTATCAGCCGTCTGTTTGAAGAAAATAAACAGAAAATGGCACTGGATAACTGCATTGAAAACCTCAAAACAGAGGATTGGCTGTATTATCTGAGCCATGCGGAGTATGTCGTGACGGATTCCTGCCATGGTGCGAGTTTTGCCATTATCTTCCAAAAGAACTTCATGGCCATCGGCAACCAGCGGCGTGGCGTGTCACGCTTCCAGTCCCTTGGCAATCTGTTTGACTGCAATGACCGTATCGTGTATGATGCGGAAAAGCTCATTGACAATGAGATTGTCATGCAGCCGGTGGATTATGAAAAAATCAATGCCATCATGGCAAAACAGCGTAAAAGAAGCTATGAGTGGCTTAACCATGCCCTGAACTGCCCTGTGGAGCAGAAAGTACGTGTCCTGCACGTGCCGAAAACGCCGAGGAAGAAGAGAGAAGGCTTGTCGGATGGATTTTTCCGCTGCAAAATCGTGGCAGAATACCTGAAAAGCTATGGGATCCGTGATGTGGTGGCAGTGGCAGGCAGAGATAATCAGAATTTGCTGAAGCTGCTGGAGGGTGATTCGTTCTTCCGTGTCAGGAGAGCCGTGGATGAGAACAGTGCCGGCTTCTATGCCATCGGTCTGGCACGCCGTTCGGGGAAGAAAACCGTCGTTTGCGGCGGTGCAGGACTGTCTGCTGCCCTCAGGGAAGCCAAAAGTCAGGGAATCCCGTTGATTGCCGTGACAACGGACAGCACCGACAGCAACAGCAACTTGTTTGGCAGTGCTGTCAAAAGAAGTGTGACACTGCCATGGGATATTTCTGTGGAAGAAGAATGGCGGATTCGCAGTATGGTGATTGATGCCGTTCTGGAAACAGACCACTATGGCAAAGGTCCTGTGCATATCAATATTCCTGTAGAGAATGTAGGAGAGGAAAGACTCTCTTCTAAAGCTCTGCTGCTGAAAAGACGCAATGTCGCAGAAAAAATCACCCTGTTTGATGCGGATGCCGTCTGGAAAGCCAAAGCGGAAAGACTGAAACAATTGAGAAGAATCTTGATTGTCTACGGTCAGAATGAAAAGCTGTCTGCCCGTGACGAGGAGGCAGTCAAGCTGTTTGCCGAAAAATATAATTGTGTTATCATTAAGGACAATTTGTCAAACCTTACAATTGACAAGGCAGTGGAACCCTCGAATGTACTGGACAGTCTGTCGGATATGGATTTTTGTGACAGGCTTTGGGCAGATGCCGTGATTACCGTGGGAGGGCAGTCCTCGTTCAGTGAAAAGCTGGTTCAGAAGCTGCTTTCGGACGGACGGGATATAGGACACTGGGATGTTTCGCAAAACGGTGCAGTGAACCACTGTTTCCATAATATCCTCAGAATTTTTGAATGTCCGACAGGCATTTTCTTCCGCCGGTTTGTCAGACACGCAGGGGATGCGGTCAATAACAATAGTTATTATAATGCATGGCTGACGGAGTGCAGCCGCTGCAATATTCCCCATACGGGCAAGTATTCCAAGTTATATGCGGTGGAACGGGCAGTAATCGGTATGCCGTCCGATACACTGCTGGGCATTGGCTCAGGCAGGGTGATGGAGCATATCAACCGCTTTGCCATCAATCCTACCATCACCGTGACAGCACCTACCAAAGCCAACGGCGGTGCAGGAAGCATTGCTTCGTTCCTGGGACAGGCAGAGGACAATGACAAAGAATGTTTCCTGCTGATTGATGAAGAGGACTTCATGAAAGACATGAACTCCCTTTGCACCTATCGGGCAGGAAAGAATGTGCATATCATGCTGCTGGGCGACAGCGGCAGAACGGGTGTCATAGAGGCTTTGTCCAAGGCACTTGGTTTCCGCTACATGGTTTCCCGCAGTCAGGAAGAATTTGATGCTCATATTGCCGACTTCTTTGACAGCGGCGAACAGCCTGTCATCTTTGAAGTGGCAGTATAAGGAGGATTTGACAAATGAGTAAAGAAATGAAAAAGCAGGCAGCACTGGATACACTTTGGTTCCTGCCGGATTACGGCAGTATCGTTTCTGCCTTTGCCCTTTGCAGGATGGTGGAAAGCTGCGGCTATCAGGCACTGCTGCTGAACAAGCCGTTCCGCTTCTGGACAGATGTCAGCACGGCTGCGGAAAGTGCTGCGGGCAGCTTTATCTATGCAAACTGCAAGGTAGCTCCTGTTTGCTACAGTTCCGATGACTTCGCCAAGATTGAAAAGGCAAGCAGTCTGTATGTGGCAGGCTCTCATCCGCTGTGGAGCTACACCGCCTGCGGCAGGGAAACGGGCTTCCATTATTACTTTGAGGGCGTGTCGGAGGACAAGAAAAAAATCTCCTATGCCACAGGCTTTGGCGGGGATTATACAGGCCCCTACGGGGAAGAAAAAAAGCTTTGTATCCACTATCTGAAACGCTTTGCGGGTATCTCCGTAGGAGATTACAACGATGCCGAGGTCATGGGACAGCATCTTGGCATTGAACCGACAGTCGTGCTTGACCCGATTCTGATGTGCGATAAAAGCGTATTTGAAAAGGCAGCAGGCAATGCCCCTGCCAGACGTGCCGAAACAGCCGACAAATTTGTATTTGCCTATATCAAAAACGGCGGCAGCAGAAAAAAAGAACTGGTACTCCGCTGTAATGAGATCATGGCAGAACGCTCGGACAGCCCGATGAGAAACTTTGTGGATATCGGCAGTCCTGAAAAATCCCGTGCCAAACTGGGACTGGAGTGTACCCCCAACAATACCGTGGAGGACTGGCTTTATTATCTCATACATTCGGAATTTGTCATCACCGATGATTTCCATGCTGTGTGTCTGGCGGTTCTGTTTGAAAAGCCGTTTGTCTTTGTCGGTTCTGAAACAGACCCCTATACCAGACAGGTCTATGCTACACTGTTCTCTCTGGGCATTGACGAAAGGATCGTATATCTGGAAGATGATTTCCGTGTCAGGGAGTATCTGTTCCGTATGCCGATTCGCTACCACAAGGTGCAAAAAGCTCTGGAAGAGCAGAAACAAGAGTCCGCACAGTGGCTGAAAAACTATTTGGTTTGAGAGGGATTTGAGAAATGGGCAATGTAAAGTTTAAACTTCAGAATATCATCCTGCGAAGCAATCAGTACCTTGATGAACATCTCGGCATGATGTATCGGGGCGACAGCTTTCAGTACAATAAGATCAAGTCTGCTTTTACCCTGAAAGCAGGGGACTTTGTGGAATTCTTTACTTACTTCAACAGCTTTTCTATCGGCAAATGGAAAAAATATACCAATGTCGGCGATATCGAATTGAATCTTACCTGCAAAGGCAAATTTAAAATTACCATGTTCGGACACTATCATGACGGTGCCGAGATCCTCAAGGAATTTTACCCTGCCAAGGAATATGACCTGAAAGAAAAAACGGAAATCTCCCTGTTTGTACCCAGAAATATCCGTGCGACAACCGTCGGCTTCCAGATTGATGTCTATGAAACAGGCGATGAAAACGGAGAAGACTTCTGCTTTTATGAGGGATATTGGTCAACCATCGTGGACAGCAGTAAAATCAATGATGTCCGTATCTCCATCGTGACCGTTACCTTCAAAAAAGAGGACTATATTACCAGCAATATCAAAATCCTTGAAAGAGAACTGTTCTACACCAATGAGCCTGCCAAGGATCATATCCGTGTCAGAATCATTGACAATGACAAGGGCAGAGTGCTTGACCCCGAAACCATGACTAGTGAATATGTGCATTATTCCCCCAATGAGAATGTCGGCGGTTCCGGCGGCTATACAAGAGGCATGATTGAGTCCATCAATGACAAGGAATACAATCCCACCCATGTACTTCTGATGGATGATGATGTCATTGTACTGCCTGAAAGCTTCATCAGAACATATGCCCTGCTTGCGATGGTCAAAAAAGAGTATGATGATAGATTTGTCAGCGGTGCCATGCTGTTCTATGAGAGAATGGATACCCAGCACGAGGATGTCGGCTATGTGCATGATGATGGCTCCTATGGCCCCAACAAGCATGATATGTATCTGGAACAGTGGGATCATGTCCTTGAAAATGACGAGGATTTCAAGTACCATAAAAACTCCTATGCAGGCTGGTGGTACTGCTGTATCCCTGTCAAGAAAATTGACAGAAGCCATCTGCCGATACCGCTCTTTATCCGTGGTGATGACGTGGAATTCAGCCTTGCCAACAATGCAGAATTTCTGTCGCTCAACGGTATCTGTATCTGGCACAAGGGCTTTGCCAATAAATTCAATGCCAATCTGGAGCTTTACATGGTTCACCGAAACAGTCTGATTATTCAGGCCATGAGCGGTATCTGCAAAGGCATTGATTTTATTCGGAGAATTGACGGCTTCTTCTGGAAGGAACTGAAACGCCTTTCTTATAACAACTGTGAGTTGCTTCTTGATGCCATCGAGGAATTTTGCAACGGTCCCGAGTTCCTGTATGAACCGCAGGGCGAAGCCATCATGAAAGCCCATGCCAAGAAAAATGAGGTCATGAAGCCTGTCGCATCGGAGTATCCGTATATTCCCGTGGACTTTGACTCCATCTACCGCATGGCAGAAAAACCCCTGACCAAGCGTCAGGAAAAAATTTACCACAAAACCCGTAATGGTCACAGACTGCCGGATTTCATGCTCAATAACCGCATTGCTGTGACGGCATATGACTGGTTCGATGACCCTGCCAAGCAGTATCTTGCCAAAGAGATACTGGTCATCAGCCCCTTTGACCATACTGCCTACCTGCGGAAACGTGACAAGAAACGCTACAAGGAACTGGTCAAGCGTCATAAGCGTGTCATGAACTACTACAGGAAACATAAAGACCAAATCGAAGAACAATACAGGGAAGCTGCAAAAACCCTGAAAACAGAAGCTTTCTGGAAAAAATACCTGAAAATGGAGTAAAAACACATAAAAAAACGGTGTGCCGTCTGACACACCGTTTTTTGTCATTGAACCAATACATTGAAGTACTTTTTCGCAATCGTACCGTCTTTGTCTTTCACTTTCACGCAAATATTATAGGTTGCTTTTTTAGCGGGCTTGATGGATACTGCACTGTTCGCCTTGTAGCCCTGTGCAGTTACCCACTTTTTGTCATAGTCTTTCTTGTAGTAGAAAGCGTAGGTGTAGCCACCCATACCACCTGTTGCTTTTGCGGTTGCCTTTACGGTTTCACCAAGCTTCACCGTTTCTGCCGACACCGTGGAGCTATTGGCAAGCTTTGCATTGACCTTCACGGTAAAGAACTTCTTCACCTCGGTGCCGTTGCTGTCTTTCACTTTCACACATATGTTGTAGTCAGCGGCTTTGGCAGGCTTTATCGTCACGGTATCATTCGTGCCGTAGTCCTGCTTCAGCACCCATTTGGTGTCATAGTCCTTCTTGTACAGCACTGCATAGGTGTAGCTTCCACTGCCGCCCTCTGCCGCAGCTTTTGCCGTTATCGTGCCGCCCAGCACCAGTTCTTTGGTTGACACCTTTGCCTTATTTACCACCAGCTTATTGGTATAGCTGTCCTTGTAGCTGTCACCGCAGTTTTC
>ONUD01000086.1 GCA_900320925.1 uncultured Eubacteriales bacterium | reverse complement strand
TTGTCAATAGAGAGCCTTCTTGCGATTTTACCAAGAAAGGTTTTCAGCACATGCGGCTTATGCGGCGGCATACTGTTCCATGCAGACAGATAGGTATCATTCACGCTTTCTTGGGAATCTTCCACATTATGTAAGATACCATAAGCAACAGAATAGCAGTAATGGCCATATTTCTCAGCGGTAACGGAAATGGCCTGTTCGTTCCTGTTCCAATACATTTCTATGATCTGTTCATCAGTCATAGCAAAGACCTCCTTTCAAAGCCTTTCTATCATTACTACTCGTATTTTATCACGATTGGTTACAGGTTTTTTAAAAATTTTTTCTTTTTGGATGTAACCTTTTTGGAAAATCGTTGTTATTATAGAATGAAAAACAGTTGTACAGTTGTTTGAAGAATGAGGTGTAAGTCAAAATGTCGGACGAAAACAAAAAGCTGGTCAGCCGCTTGCAAAAGCATGATGAAAGGGCATTTGAACAGGTGATGGACAAATATGCCAGACTGGTGGCCGCCGTCATCTATAATGTGGCAAAAGGTTCTCTGAAAGTGGAGGATGTGGAGGAACTGGTAACCGATGTATTTGTAACGCTGTGGCAGAATGTCGAAAAGGTGCAGCCGGAAAGTCTGAAAGGCTATCTGTGCTGTATCGCCAAAACCAGAGCCATCAACAGACTGAAAGCCAACAAATTTGGTGATGTTCTGAATATTGAGGACATTGACCCCGAAGATGATTTCAATATCTCCCATGCAACGGAGAAAAAAGAAATCAGTCAGGAACTGATGGAGCTGGTGGAGAAAATTCAGGAACCCGATAAGGAAATCCTGATCAGGCACTATTTCTACTATCAGAAAATTGCAGACATTGCCAACGCAATGGCAATCAAAGCGGAAACGGTGAAAGTCAAGCTTCACCGAACCCGCAACAAACTGAAAGAAATGCTGATGGAAAGAGGTTATACACTATGAAAAAGAATGTGTATCAGGTTTTCGATGAAATGGAAACCCTGACGGAATCGTTTGACAGAATCGAAGAGGCGTCGCTTTACGCTCCCGACATTGATATTGAAAAAATTAAAAGAGGTGCATTAGAAATGACAGGTATGAAAGCTTCTAAAAAACACACAGGAAAGAAATTGACCGTTCTTCTGATTGCAGCGGCTCTGGCAGTTGCCGCAGTGGGGACGACCGCAGCTGCAACAGGCAGTTTCAACTCTGCCTTTGGTCAGATGATTGCAGGAGAAGCCATAGACGGGCTTTATTCGGCGGGGAAGGCACAAATCAGCAGTGATACTCTGAATGTAGAGTTTGAGGGTGTAACGGGTGACGACAGGAGTGCTATGGCAGTTCTCACCATTACCAAAAAGGACGGGACAGCCTTTACCGAACAGTTCGATGACGCCTTTACCAATCAGTCAAACCATGCCAATGTCACCTGCACAAAGCCCCTTTTGAATCAAATCCTGGATGCCGGTAAGCCGGAAGGAATCGGCAACGGCGGCAGTGGAACAGCTTATGAAATGGTGGACAGCAAGACCTTGAAAGCATATATTTATTACGAAAATCTCGACTATACGATCATCGGTCAGACACTTTCCGTGAAAGACAACCTGGTCTATGTGTACCATATAGAAAGGGAGTTGAGTACATGGGAGGAATGGGAGAACTATATCCATTCTGATATAGAATCCAATGAACAGGGCAGCATTTATGACATTGACCTCAAGGAAAACGAAGTCATGATACAATATGACGACAAGATGGTACTGGCGACAGTGGAACAAGTGCCGCTGGAGTATGAAGTGTCGTTTAAGCTGAACTACCGGCACATGGAAAGGGCAATCCGTGAAATAGCTCATCAGCCTTATCGCAACAAAACCATTGAGAGTATCAAAATACAGCCGTACAGCATGGAGATGGCAATGGTAGGATCCAGTGATCCCGAAGAGGATTCCGAGTCCCGCATCCCGCTGTTGAGCCTGGAAAAGTATCCTTCCCTGGTCGTGACCATGGAGGATGGGACAGAATATTTTGCCCATGCCAATAGCATTAGTTCCAATGGCGACAGAGAAACAGCCATTTATGCGATTGGTACCAAAGATCTTGACCATCTTGCTGTCATTGACCCTTATCAAGTGACTTCCATTTCCTGCAACGGCATAGAAATCTTCCATGCATAAAATACCCAACCCCACCGATATCCTGCATCGGTGGGGTTTTCATTGGCAAAAAAATTCCTGCTGCTGCAGGGAGAACTGCAAGACAGCAGGAACCATCAATCCTTAAAAATATTTTTCACTTTGTCAAAGAAGCTGCTGCGTTTCTGGTAGTTGTCGGCCTTGCACAGCTCGTCAAAATGCTGGAGGACTTTTCTCTGTTCGACAGAGAGGTTCTTTGGCACTTCGATGGTCACTCTTACAAACTGGTCGCCACGCCCCTTGGAATTCAGGTGTTGGATTCCCTTGCCCTTGAGCTTGAAAATATCACCCGGCTGTGTTCCGGCATGAACCATATAGCTGACCTTGCCGTCGAGTGTCGGCACGATGACTTCATGACCGAGAGCCGCCTGAGAGAAGGTCAGCGGTATCTCGCACCATACATCGTCGCCCTTACGTTCAAACAGCTCGTGCCGCTTGACATTGACATACACGTGCAAATCGCCTGACGGACCGCCGTTATAGCCGCTGTTGCCGTGACCGCCTATGTTCAGTATCTGATCCTGGCTAATCCCCGCCGGCACCGTGACGGTCACCGTCTTGGGTGTACGGATTCTGCCGCCGCCCGAACATTTCGGACACGGTTTTTCAATAATCTTGCCCTTGCCGCGGCACTTGTCACAGGTCTGGGAGGTCTGCACTACACCGAACGGTGTCCGTTTATTGACGGTCACCTGACCGCTGCCGTTACAGCTCGGACAGGTTTTCAGATTGGTTCCCTTTGCCGCACCCGTACCGCCGCATTCCTTGCAGCTGTCCACAATTTCGTACTGCACTTCCTTTTTACAGCCCTTGGCGGACTCTTCAAAAGTAATCGTGACAGTTGTTTCCACGTCAGAGCCTCTTCTGGGTGCATTCTTGTTTCTTGCACCGCCGCCAAAACCGCCGAAGAAGCTGTTAAAAATATCGCCGAGGTCAATATCCTGACCAAACGGATTGCCGCCGCCGTAGGCAGTGGAGCCTGCCCCGTAGTTCGGGTCAACCCCCGCAAAACCGAAGCGGTCATATCTGGCACGTTTCTCCTTGTCAGACAGCACCTCATAGGCTTCATTGACTTCTTTAAATTTTGCTTCTGCTTCCTTGTCGTTCGGGTGGAGGTCAGGATGGTATTTTTTAGCCTGCTGACGGAACGCCTTTTTCAGTTCGTCCTCCGAGGCACCCTTGCCCACGCCGAGTACTTCATAATAATCCCTCTTATCTGCCACAACAATTCCCCCAAAAACAATGCATGATACAATGATAATACATTATTGTCCATTTTGCAAGGACAAATTTGAAAAAAGGGAAAACCCGATGGCAGGCTTTCCCGTATTTTTCAATGTGATGATTTATTCCACATCTTTGTAGTCGGCATTGTAAACACCGTTGTCACTCTGAGGAGCCTGCTGCTGGGCGGCACCCTGAGCAGCGGCATCCTGGTACAGCTTTTCGGAGACGGCATACATTTTCTTCTGGAGGTCATCCTTGGTGGACTGAATCATATCCATGTTGTTCTGTGCCAGAGCAGATTTGACGCTTGCCACTTTCTGCTGGAGTTCTTCCTTGTCCTCAGAAGAGATATGCTCGCCGTTCTCGGAAATCAGCTTCTCCACGGCATAGACCAGATTTTCGGCGTCATTCTTTTTGTCGACCTCTTCACGGCGTTTTTTATCCTCTGCGGCATACTGTTCAGCATCATGGATGGCCTTTTCAATATCATCTTTGCTCATGTTGGTATTGGAAGTAATGGTGATATGCTGTTCCTTGCCGGTACCGAGGTCTTTGGCAGACACGTTGACAATACCGTTGGCATCAATGTCAAATGTCACTTCGATCTGCGGCACGCCACGCATGGCAGGCAGGATACCGTCCAACTTGAACAGACCGAGCTGTTTGTTGTCTCTTGCAAACTCACGCTCACCCTGAAGCACATTGACTTCTACCTGTGTCTGGTTGTCAACGGCAGTGGAGAAGATCTGGCTCTTTTTGGTGGGGATGGTGGTATTTCTCTCGATAATCTTGGTCATGACACCGCCCTGTGTTTCGACACCGAGGGACAACGGCGTTACATCGAGGAGCAGCAAGCCCTGTACATCGCCGCCGAGTACGCCGGCCTGAATAGCGGCACCGATG
>ONUD01000017.1 GCA_900320925.1 uncultured Eubacteriales bacterium | reverse complement strand
GACAATGGAAAACTTCATTGCCGCCACGCTCCCTCCGTCAAAAGCTGGACAACTTCCTATTGTTGCATTAATTCATTGCGTGAGAAAAAATATTGCGTTTTGAAAGAAAACTTACCAGCTTTTGCCACCTCCCTCACGGAGGGAGGCTTGGGTTACTTCATCGCTTACCAAAATTTTGCCAAAGAGGTAAGCAGCAGATAAGCCTCCCTCCGTGAGGGAGGTGGCAAAAACCGTATAAATCAAGTGATAATAGCAAGTGAATTTGAGAAGAAAGAGAAAGTATCTCATGTAATGAAGTTACAGCGGTTTTTGACGGAGGGAGCGTGGCGGCAATCAAGTTTCCGTTGCAATGTCAAGCATCGGGCAAATGCACCTGATTTTTAGATTTGCCCATTTATTGTTTGATATTTTTTTGAGGAGCAAAGGAATTTATGGCAAGAAAAAAGAAAGCATCAAGCACTCAAATGCCCAAAATGCAGGGATATATTGCAGGGGCAGGCGAAATTGTCGAACAGAAAATCGCCGACACCATAGAAGAAAATTATATGCCCTATGCCATGAGTGTCATCATGTCAAGAGCAATCCCCGAAATTGACGGTTTCAAGCCGTCCCACCGGAAACTGCTGTATACCATGTACAAAATGGGTCTGCTCGGCACAACCCGTACCAAATCAGCGAATATTGTCGGACAGACCATGAAGCTGAATCCCCACGGGGACAGTGCCATCTATGACACCATGGTAAGACTCAGCCGTGGCTATGAAGCACTCCTGCACCCGTTTGTCGATTCCAAAGGCAATTTTGGCAAGTTTTACAGCCGTGACATGGCTTGGGCGGCGTCCCGCTATACCGAAGCAAAGCTTGACAGTATCTGCAATGAGCTGTTCAATGATATTGACAAGGATACCGTGGACTTTGTGGACAACTATGATAATACGCTGAAAGAACCCACCCTTTTGCCGGCAGCCTTTCCGTCCGTGCTGGTCAATGCCAATACGGGCATTGCGGTCGGTATGGCAAGTTCTATCTGTTCGTTCAATTTGGAGGAAGTGTGCCGTACCACCATTGGATTGCTGAAAGATGAGAATTTCGACATCATGTCCACCCTGCTGGCACCTGACTTTACAGGCGGGGCACAGATTATCTATGACCGCAGGGCAATGGAAAGCATCTACCAAACAGGCAGGGGCAGTATCAAAATGCGGGGCAGATATACCTATGATAAATTTGCCAACTGTATTGATATTTCCAGTATCCCTCAGACAACGACCGCAGAAGCCGTGATTGAAAAAATTATCGACCTCGTGAAGCAGGGCAAAATCAAGGAAATTGCCGATATACGGGATGAAACGGGCATTGACGGTCTAAAAATCACCATCGACCTGAAACGCGGCATGAATCCCGATAAGGTCATGCAGAAGCTCTACAAAATGACACCCCTGGAGGACAGCTTTTCCTGCAACTTCAATGTGCTGATTGCAGGTACCCCGAGAGTATTGGGAGTACGAGAACTGCTGAATGAGTGGTCGGCATTCCGTATCGAGTGCGTCAAGAGAAGAACCTACTTTGACCTGCACAAAAAACAGGACAGACTGCACCTGCTCAGGGGTCTTGCCAAAATTTTGCTGGATATCGACAAGGCGATTGCGATTATCCGCCATACCGAGGAGGAAGCACAGGTCATTCCGAATTTGATGGACGGCTTTGGCATAGACGAGATACAGGCAGAGTATGTAGCCGAAATCAAGCTCCGCAATCTCAACAGGGAGTATATTCTCAAGCGTACACAGGATATTGCACAGCTGGAAAAGGATATACAGGAATTAGAGGCCATTGTCGGCAGTAATGCGAAAATCAGAAAAATCATTATCAAAGAGCTGGAAGCCATTATCAAAAAGTATGGTCAGCCCCGTAAAAGCATGATTCTGTATGCCGATGAAATCCAAGAGGATGAGGTGGAAGAGGAAGTACCTGATTATGCCGTCAACCTGTTCTTTACGAAAGAGGGCTATTTCAAGAAAATTACCCCGCTTTCCCTGCGGATGGGCGGCGAACAGAAATTCAAAGAGGGCGATGCCATGCTCCAGCACTTTGAAACGACCAACAATACAGAACTGATTTTTTTCTCCGACCGCTGTCAGGCATACAAGACCAAAGCCCCCCTGTTTGCCGATACCAAAGCAAGCGTATTGGGAGAATATATTCCGTCAAAACTGGGCTTTGATGAAGGGGAAAATGCCGTCTATATGATTCCCACCAAGGATTATCAGGGATATGTGTTTTTCTTTTTCGAGAACGGCAAGGCGGCAAAAGTACCGCTGTCGTCCTATGCCACCAAGACCAACCGCAAAAAACTGACGGGTGCCTATTCCGATAAAGATCCTTTGGCGGCTATCTTATATACCGAGAGTGATGACTGCGAGATAATGGTGAAATCCTCATCAGGCAGGATTCTGCTGTTCAAAGCATCGGAACTGCTGGCAAAAGCGTCCAGAAATGCACAGGGAGTTGCGTTGTTCAAACTGAAAAGGGGGCATAGAATCCTGTCCGCCTGTGTGTATGAGGAAGGAATGCTTGCCAAGCCTGAACGCTACCGTACCAAGGCACTGCCCGCTTGCGGACAGCTTCCAAGAGGCGATGAAGAAAGCGAACAAATGCGTTTGGAGTAAATTGACAAATTTTTAAGGAAAAATTTTATGTAAAACTTTGATAAATCTCTTGATTTTGTCGGAATAATGTGTTATCATTAATTGGTATTGTTAAGCAATGAGATACTTTTTAGGAGGATATACAATATGGGAATTTGGGAGATCGTAGTCGGAGCATTGGTGTTGATTCTTTCGGTCATCATGATTATCGTGATCATTTTGCAGGAGGGACATGATGCAGGTCTGGGAACCATTACAGGCGGTGCGGATTCTTTCCTCAAGAGGGGAAAGGCAAAAACCGCAGATGCCTTGTTTGCAAGAGTTACCAAATATTGTGCGGTCACGTTCTTTGTATTGGTAGTTCTTTTGAATGCCCTGTCATATTTCGGGCTGACAGGCAAGGATAACGGCAAAACAACCGAAACAGAAACTTCTGTTGTGTCCGAGGTTTCAACAGAGGGCGGTGAAACGTCTGCCGAGACTTCCGAACAGGCAAGTGAAGCGACTGAATCCACTGCCGAGACTTCCCAACAGGAAAGTGCGGCTGAATCTTCTGCCGAAACTTCCGAGCAGGCAAGTGAAGCGGCTGAATCCACTGCCGAGGCTTCCGAACAGGCAAGTGAAGCTGCTGAATCTTCTGCTGAGGGTTAATAGTTAAGATCATCGAAAAGCATCTTCAATGCAGTCATTGGAGGTGCTTTGTTTTTAGGAGGAAAACATGAAGCTCATAATGCCGGAAGCGGTGAAAGCGATCATTGATACACTGGAGCAAAACGGCTATGAAACGTATGCAGTCGGAGGATGTGTACGTGACAGCGTGATGGGGAAGGAGCCGTCTGACTGGGACATCTGTACCTCTGCTCTGCCCGAGGAAACACTGACCGTTCTCCATGCGGACAACATCATCCAAAATGGCTTGAAGCATGGCACGGTGACTGTGCGTGTGGAGGGGCAGAATTACGAGATTACCACCTTTCGCACGGACGGCATTTATCGGGATAACCGTCACCCTGAAAGCGTGCAGTTTGTCAGGAGTCTGCATGAGGATCTGGCAAGACGGGATTTTACCATCAATGCCCTTGCCTACAGTCCTGAAAAGGGACTGCAAGATGACTTTGGCGGCTTGTCGGATATGGCCAACAAGGTACTGCGGTGTGTCGGCGAGCCGGACAAACGCTTTGGCGAAGATGCCCTGCGAATCCTGCGGGCATTGCGGTTTGCAAGCGTCCTTGGCTTTTCCATTGAACCTGTCACGGCGGAAAGTATCCATCGGAATGCGGCATTGCTGCACCATATCTCCGCTGAACGGATTTTTTCGGAACTGGTGAAGCTTTTGCAAGGCGGTCATGCGGAACAAGTGCTGCTGGCATATCCTGATGTGCTGGGAGTATTCATGCCTGAAATCCTGCCAATGGCGGGATTTGCACAGCATAATCCCTACCATTGCTATGATGTGTGGACACATACCGTCAAAGCGGTGGCGGCGATTCGACCAACCAAAACCTTGCGTCTGGCAGCCTTGTTTCATGATATAGGCAAGCCGCAGTGCCATCGCCGGGATGAAAGAGGGATTGACCATTTCCACGGTCATCCCGATGTCAGCGAGGGCATGGCAGAGCAGATTCTGAAACGGCTGAAATGCGATAAAAAAACCATCAGCAATGTGTGCCGGCTTATCAAAATGCATGATGTGCGAGTCCCTGCACAGCGGAAAAATGTACGGAAAATGATTGCAAAGACAGGGATGGAACGCTTTCCCGACCTGCTGGAACTGAAAAGAGCCGATGCCAAAGCACAAAGTCCTCAGCACTTGCAGGAAACCCTGGATTATGTGGATGCTCTGGAAGCTGTCTATCGGGAGGAAGCGGCAAAGGACAATGATTTTACCCTCAGGACGCTGGCAGTCAATGGCAGGGATTTGCAGGCTCTGGGGATGACGGACGGAAAAAGGATAGGACAATGCCTGAACAGACTGCTGGAAAAGGTCATTGACTGTGAATTGGAAAATCAAAAAGAAAGACTGTTGTCGGAAGTGGTGTCATGGAATATCATATCAATTTAGGAGCATGGAAAAGTGTCTTTGCCGTGCCGAGCGAGCTGGTGGACAAGCATCTCAAGCTGGCAGGGGCGGCACAGCTTAAAGTCATTTTGTGGGTGCTGAGAAATGCGGATAAGGGATTTACCGTGGAGGAAATTGCCAATGCTCTGAATATGCAGGCGGCTGACGTCAGGGATTGTATGCAGTACTGGACGGAAACAGGCATGATTGCCGTTTTGGACGGTGCCATACAGCCGCCCCCACTGTTGACCGAAAGCAGGGAAGAAGCGGTGCCTGCCTCACCGCCGCCGGTGCAGCAAGAACCCAAACCAAAAGCCGTCCTTTCACGTCCCGAAAAGCCTGATATGAAATACATTGCCCAACGCATGAGTGAGGATCAGAATATTGCGTTCCTGATGCAGTCAGCAGATGAGATTTTTGGCAGAATCACCAGTCCGAATGACCGTGCCACGCTGATGCTCATCTATGAACATTATGGTCTGCCCATCGAGGTCATTATCATGCTGATGCAATATGCCGCCGAGATCGGCAAGTGCCATATGCGGTACATCGAAAAAGTTGCCATTGAATGGTCGGACAGGGAAATCAATACACTGGAACTGGCGGATCAGCAGATCAAGTATCTGACAAGCGGCAGGAATGCCGCCAGAATCGTACAGCGTACCATCGGGCAGGAGGAACACTCTCCCACGGAACAGGAAATCGCCTTTGCGGAAATGTGGGTCAATCAGTGGCATTTTACGACCGACATGATTCGGAAAGCATATGAAACGTGCGTGGATGCCAAAGGAAAGTATATCGCCAAGTATACCAATTCCATTCTCGAACGCTGGCACCGTTCGGGCATTGCCACCCCTGAACAGGTCAAGGCGGAAAAACAAGCCAAAAAACCGAAAAAGAAAGACTCTTATCAGGCAACCTATGATATTGCTGCGTATGAGAGTACCAGCGTCATCTATGAGGAGTGAAACCATGGGCTATTCATCGGAAACCTATATGCAGGCAAAAACTGCCCTTGAACGCCAGAGAATCAAAAATGAACAGCAGCTGGAACAAAGAAGGCAACTTTTGTTCAGCCGTTCTCCCCGTGCCAAAGAAATCGAGTATGCCATTGCCAAAACCTCTGTTGCGGCGGCAAAGGCGGTCTTTGGCGGTAAGGATCTCAAAATGGAGCTTGCCAAGCTTAAACTGAACAATCAGGCTCTCCAAAAAGAACTGGCAGACATGATTGCAGGATTCGGACTGCCTGCCAATTATCTGGAAATGTGGTATCGGTGCGACAAGTGCAGAGATTACGGATTCGTGGACGACAAAATATGTACCTGTATGAAAGCCCTGCTCCGTGATATCGAATACCAGAAGCTCAATGCCATTTCACCGCTGAAACTGTCGGATTTTGATACATTCTCCCTGGAATACTATTCCAAAGCCCCCTCTTCGGAACGACCTGTCAGTGACTATACCCATATGTCCATGGTACTGGGATTCTGCCGGCGGTATGCCCGGGAATTTTCCGAAAATTCCCGCAGTCTGCTCTTTCAGGGAGGACCGGGACTTGGCAAAACCCATCTCTCTCTTGCTATTGCCAAAGCTGCCATTGACAGCGGCCATGGGGTTATCTATGTGTCTGCCCCTGCCATCCTCCACAAAATCGAAAGAGAGCATTTCAGCAATAAAACGGACAATGAAACAGAACAAACCATTACAGAATGTGATTTGCTTATACTGGATGACCTGGGTACGGAGTTTACGACTAATTTCACCGTTTCTTCACTCTATAATATCATCAATACCCGAATGATTACCTCCAAGCCTACCATTATCAGTACCAATCTGACGATATCAGACCTTCAGGAAAAATATAATATCCGCATGATTTCCCGTATTATCGGGATGCTCGACAGGGTGGAATTTGTCGGAACGGATATTCGCCAGCTAAAAAAAATGAAAGCAAAGGAGTGAAAATATGCGAAACGTATTTTTGAGTGCCGACAGCACGTGTGACATTTCCGGAGAATTGCTCGAAAGGTGCAAGGCCGAACTCATGCCTCTGCATATTATTCTGGAAGAAAAAAGCTATGAAGATGGGGTGAATATCAGGCCTGATGATATTTATGCCCACTTTGCCAAAACCGGAAAGCTTCCCAAAACCGCCGCCGTCAATACACAGGAATATATTGACCGTTTCCGACCGCTTGTGGAGGACGGCTATGATATTATACATATCAACCTTGGTGCGGCTATCTCTTCTTCCTATCAGAACTGCGTGACGGCAGCCAAACAGCTTGACGGTCATGTCTATCCCATCAACTCCTGCAACCTCTCCTCCGGCAGCGGTCATCTGGTCATCGAAGCCGCAAGACGCATTGCAAAGGGAATGCTTGCTTCCGAGATTGCAGAGGAAATCAAGGCACTTGTCCCGAAATGCCACTCCAGTTTTATTATCGACAAGCTGGATTACCTGCGTGCCGGCGGCAGGTGTTCGACACTTGCCATGCTGGGGGCAAATCTGCTGAAACTGAAACCGTGTATCGAAGTGAATAATGCGGACGGCTCTATGACTGTCGGCAAAAAGTACAGGGGAAAACTGGAAACCGTGCTGGTACAGTATGTGCATGAACAATTGGAACGGTATGAAAGAATCCGCAATGACAAGATTTTTATCACCCATGCCGGTATTGGTGACCAGTATGTGGAAATCGTGAAAAATGAACTGGACAAACTGCATTATTTTACCGAAATCTTTATCGAGCGTGCAGGCTGTACCATTTCGTCCCACTGCGGCCCGGGTTGCATCGGCGTACTGTTCCTTACGAAATAAAAGATTTACATTTTTTCAACCTTCTAACCCTCCTTTTGGGAGGGTTTTC
>ONUD01000129.1 GCA_900320925.1 uncultured Eubacteriales bacterium | reverse complement strand
GGTGTTGATGACGTTGAGGGTCCACCCGTTCCCATACCGAACACGGAAGTTAAGCTCAATCGTGCCGAAGATACTTGGTTGGTGACAACCCGGAAAAATAGGAAGATGCCAACACAAAGACCGTCTGACAGGACGGTCTTTTTTTCTCCCCTGTTTTCGGCTTGAAAACAGGGGAATTTTTTGGCTTATTCGGGCATGGCTAATTGTCTGCGTTTCGCTTCCCAGAATTTATCGGCAGACTGCTTGTATTTCTGCACCTTTTCCATATTGGCATAGGCCTTGTCACGGGCTTCTTCATATTCTTCTATCAAAGCCTGCTTGTCAGCAACCTGCTCCTTGAGTGTTTCCAGTTCCTTGTAGGCATTTTCCAATGCTTCATCGCACTGTTCCAGATTGTCAGCATAGGCGTTGACCAGTTCTTCCACCTGTTCGGGTGTTTTTTTCGGTGGTAACAGTGTTTTTTCTGTGGAAAGAACGGCAGAAAGACTGACATCATCCCCACTGCCGCCCTCACTGATTTTGGGCAAGAGGTCATTCACACTTTCCAACATAGCTTCCTTTCCTCTTTCCAGCCATACATCAATGGAATACAGGCAGTTGTACAGTCCCGACTGGTCGAAGCTTTCCTCCACGCCGTCTGAAAACACAAATATGCCTCTGGGCAGAATGTCACTGTAGTAATGCATGAAGTCCTGCACGGCATTCTCTCCGCACAGGGAGGTGGAATGATTGGCAACGCAGTTTTCATTCTGGGGTACAGGCTCGAAATACACACCGTCATCATAGGCGGCAACACACTTGCCGTCACCAATCTGCAAGGCAAACCAATATTTTTTAGTCAGCATCGCTGCAATCAGGGTACAGCCGTAGGCTTTTTCAATTTTCTGACCCGAACGATAAATTTCCTGCATTTTCTCGGAAGCCGTCTGCAATTCCTCATCGGTAAAGGGGTGTTCCTCATAGTCCTGCAAAACAGTATGCTTCCATGTCTTTACAATTTCTGTTTTCAGTGCTTCCAGATCCTCTGCTTCCACCTGTATGTCCTCCTGATAGAAGTTCTTGCACAGTTCTATCGTTGTCTGACAGGCAATTTCTGCTCCCTTGCCACTGCGGAAGCAGTTTTTGTCGCCGTGACCGTCACTGATGACAGCAACTGCCATGGTATCATCTTCATAGCACGCCGAAAAGTCTTCACACGGCAATTCTTTCTGTATATGCATATTCCCGATGTGGTGGGCATTGATGGCAATATACTCTTTCACTGTTTGTCACCCCTCAAAAGTTAAAGTCATTTTCCCAGTCAATGTCTGCAATCGGCAAAGTCGGGCTGGCAGCAGCAGGTGCAGGCTGTTCCACGGGCGGGGGAGCAGATGGGCGTTCCAGACTGACTTTTGGTGCAGAGGGCGGTGTATGCGTGACAGTCGTATCCACGGGAGCGGAACTGTTCTGGATAGAGCCTTGCTGTGTCACAAGGTCAACCCCTGTCAACGTCACCAGTTCTATCTGCTTGGCAAGAATCACCGTATTTTTTGCTTCATAAATATTATCCTCATTTTCGGTAAACTCCAGCAGTACCCGCTTGCATTCGGGACTCAATGCCCCTTCTTCAATGGCAATCCCTGCACGGGTGGAATACTTGAACCACTTGTTTTGTTTCAGTTGTGCCAGTTCATCGGGATACAATCCCATATCAGAGGGCTTGCCGTCGGTCATGAAAATAATCAGCGGTGTATAGGCTCCTGCCGTTGAACTGAGGAACTGTCTGTTGGAGAGTTTTTCATTCAGTGCAGCAAACGCTGTACCGTAGTTTGTCCCGCCGTACACCTGTTCAATGTCGTTATACTGGTAGGTCGCAACAGGTTCGGGAAAGGCTGTCCGCCAGTTGGCACGGGTTGAAAATTCCAGCACTGCCACACGAATCTCCGCAGCCGTATTGCCCTTTTCACGCTTTCTCAGCTCGGGAATGACATTGCGTATCGCATCATTCACTGCACCGATTCTTGCCCCTCTCATACTGCCCGAAATGTCCACCACAAAAAAGACGACCATTGCCCGTTTTTTGAGGTTGGTCACGATATTTGCCACATCGGGCGTCGGTGTGGGCTGCTGCTGTACCTCCACCCCTGTTTCAAGGCTGTCAAAATCCCCGAAATCAAAGGAATCCAAATCAAAATTTACTGCCATGTTCTTCACCTGTCTTTTGTCAAAAATTTTTCCTGCAAGTTTTGTATGTCATCATCTGTGATACCCAGCACATCGGTAATGTACCCTCTCACCGAGCCATACTGTTCTTTCATGTGTTTCAGCACATTTTTCATCGGCTTCTCCGAAACACCGTCCATCAGCAAAATGGCTTTTTCCGCCATGGTTTCATCCTGTGTCTTATCAAAAAAATAAGCTTTGGTTGCCCGTATTCTGTCAGCATTGTATACATTGGTCAGCAAATAGTCTTTCATGATAGTTTCCTCGTCTGCCCCCAATGCAGACAACAGCAGCATGGCAGCTAAGCCGGTTCTGTCCTTGCCGCTGGTGCAGTGCCACAATACACCCTTTTTCGCTTGCAGGAGAATCCCAAAAAATTCTCGGTAGCCCCTCTGTCCTACGGCATTTTCCAGAAAGTTGATGTACATGGTTTCCCCGAAAATGCCCAGTTTTTCGGCAGTGTCAATAAACTGCCAAAGCTTCTCCGCACTCATTTCCAACAGAGAACCTTTATCGCCATCTTTCCCAAGTTGGCTGTCGTCAATAATATTGACATGGTGATACACTGCCCCATCGGGTGTTTTGGCTTTTCCAATCTCCATCTCCATACGGAAATCAATGACATCTCCTACATTTTGAAAGACCCCTGCTTCTTCACAGGACAGCTCATCTAATCTGCCCGTCCGGAACAACAGGTCATACTTCACGGTTCTGCCGTCCGCTGTCGGATAGCCGCCCAACTGTCGGGCATTGGACACACTTTTCAGCTCCACTCTCAACTCTTCACTCTCCACTCTCTTAAAAGACCTTTGCTTTGAGATTGCCAAAGTCAATGATAATGCCCGGCACTAATGGGGCAAACCCTTTCGGCGGTACGGTAATGGGAGGTCTGTCGGGAACGGTGAGTGTCCATGTATCGGCGGTCAGGTTGCCCAGACCATATACGTTTTTGTCACGCTGACTGGCTTTGACCAATCCTGACGGTGTCTGATAGTCCTCACTGAACTTGTCCGTCTGGCACAGGTACAGAACACTGTCCGGTGCTAAGGCAATGATATTCTCCTCCGTCCGCAAAAGACGGCACTCCTTTGGCACACTGTCGGGACGATAGGCATTGACAAATTGTTCCTTGCCATTGATACGCACCAGCATTCCTCTTGCCCGTACAAGAATTTCAATCCATTGCAGTTCGGTAATACGGCTGTTGATGTCTTTCAGACCATCTGTGAATGCCTTGGTAAAAGCCGCATTCAGGTCGGGCGGAAACATCTTCCACCGGCTGATGACATTGGGGTGTGCTTCGGGAGAGGGGCGGTTGGTACTGTTTTTGGGGTCATATACAAAAACAGGATTCTGTCCGAACAGCTTGGCTCCCATCTGGTCGGTCAGAGGAAAACGGATGGTATATTGTCCCTCCAAAGGATGGTCAATGTAAAACAGCCGGAATAAAATGACAGCAAGTGAAAATCTGTCGGTATGGGTATTCGGGCGTGACTGATCCAATACGACTTCGGGTGCCATATATTTAGGCATTCCCTTGACACCGAGGTTCACACCATAGGGAGCCACATTGTCATTATCGCAGATCAGCACATCTCCCGTGTCGGGGTCAAGGAAAAAACTGCCCTCATTCAAGTCCTGATAACTGTAGCCCCTGCTGTGGAGGATACGGAAGCTGTCCGTCAGATTCAGTGCGGCTTTGAACAGCATATCCCAGCTTTTGAAGCGGGCATCGCCCAACAGGAACTCCCCGTACTCCCGATAGTGGGAGGGACGCAGCGGCATCAGATAGCCAAATTTTCCTTTGATTTTTTCCGTCAGAGCCACTGCCCACAAAAAACTGTCATTCGGTTTGCCCATGCGGACATTGTGGGCAAGATTGTCATAAAATGCCTCCGACATGGGAAGTTTGCTGTACCATTTCAGTGCATATTCCTTTCCCTGATAGGCAACCCTGTATACCTCTCCCTGACCGCCCTCGGCAATGTAATTGATAATCTGGGCAGGCTCACGGGAATTGGCAATCGGTATCCTTTCACCGTTTCTGAGCGTAGGCAACGCAATTCCTCCTTTTATTCGATAGAAACAATCGTATTACATTCCTCCTCTGAAAGCAAGTCACAGCGGAGAATGGTTTTGGCTTCTTCTTCTGTAATATCGTCCGTATAGATGACCCGTCTTTTAAGATTAGACACGGTTTTTTCATACACGGTTCTGGCGGTTCTGCCGTTGGAGTAGTACTCCCGTTTGGTCATGCCCTCAAAAATCGGCAAGTAATATTCCCTGACATCTTCGGCAATCCGATAGCCGCCCTTTTTGCAGAACAGGGCAAAAATGTCATACAACTCTTCGGCAGTGTAATCCCTGAAATGCACCTCTTCAATACGGGAACGCATACCGCTGTTGGAACGGTATAAGCCCTGCATATCCTTTTCGTAGCCTGCAAAAATCATACAGCATTTGCTTCGGTGTTCGGGGTCGTCCATGAAAGCAATCATCTGCTCCAAGGCTTCTTTTTTGTAATTTGCCCCGCTTCCGCCGTCATCGGCATAGGACAGGCTGTAAGCTTCATCTATGAACAAAACACCGTTGATGGATTTTTTCAGCAGTTCATAGGTCTTTTTATCAGTTTCTCCGACGTACTGACCAATCAGGT
>ONUD01000065.1 GCA_900320925.1 uncultured Eubacteriales bacterium | reverse complement strand
GGAAGAACGTCGAGTATCAGTCGAAGGTATTACCCGTGACGTGCCTGAGCCGTTTCTGGTTATTGCAACACAGAACCCCTCCGGTACCGCCGGTACCCAGTACCTCCCCGACAACGAAATTGACCGTTTCATGGTAACCATGTCCATCGGCTACCCTGACTTCCAGAGTGAACTGGAAATCGCCAAAACCATCGGTGACTTGAAATCAAGAGCTGACTTGGTCAGCCCTGTTATCTCAAAAGAGGACTTTATCCAGATGCGTAAGGAAATCTTTGATGTATATGTCAAGGATGTCGTGTATGACTATCTTCTGCGTCTGGTCGCCGCTACCAGAAACCATATCTACATAGAGCGTGGTGCCAGCCCCCGTGCCACCATCGCACTGGTCAAAATGGCAAGAGCCTATGCATGGCTCAACGGCAGAAAATATGTTGTGCCGAATGACGTGCTGATACAGCTTCCGTACGTGCTTGCCCACCGTATCATCATGAGTGCCGCCGCCAAGGTCGGAAGTATTAACAAATATGAGGTCATTGAGGAAATTGCCCGTACTGTCAAGATTCCTTACATGGGAGTAAAACGATGAAAAAAGTAGCTGCATTGCTGCTCATTGCCGCTGCATGGTACTTTGCGGGGATATACGGTCAGACACCGCTGATGACGGTCATCATCGGACTGGCAGTTTCTGCTGTCATCCTGATGGTCACGGCATTCTATCTGACCAGAAATACAGAGGTGTTTCTTCCCAAACAGGAGGATGTTGCCTTTAAGAATATCGAGCGTGTCTATCGGATCGAAACCAAAAACAGCAGTATCTTTCCTGTCAACCGCTTCAAAGTATTCTTTTCAATGAAGTATCCCTTTGACAAGGCAGTGAAAAAACGGTTCAACGGCAGTGCAATGGGAAAGCGTAACAATGATTCCAATGTATCGGAGTTCTACTTCACCGCTCCGTACTGCGGACTGATCCGTATCAAACTCAACAAGGTACGGGTCTATGATTATCTGTCGCTGTTCTCCGGCTCCAAGAAGCTCACGCAGGAACGGGAAATCCTGGTCATGCCCACAGCGAAAAATATGCTGATAGAACTGCCGATTTTAGGAATGTACGATGAGGATCCCGTAGCAGACTCCAGCTCCAACAAAAAAGGTGACGACCACAGTGAGATCCGAAACCTCCGTGAATACCGTGAGGGCGACTTGTTCCGTCACATCCACTTCAACTACAGTGCCAGAACGGGTGAGTTGTGGGTCAAGGAGTACCAGAAAGAAAATGACTACATTTTTGACATGGTGCTGGATACCTCCGGCGATGAACCGCCGTCCATGGACTATATGGACGCTTTTTATGAAATCATTTTCTCCATCATTCTCACCCTCATCACCCATGAAGTCATGCTGGAGGTACATTGGTATGACAGTGAAATGATGGGCATTAAAAATATGACCGTTACCAACGAGGAAGAAGCACGAGATCTGCTGTCCCGCTTGTACCATTCCGAGGTCATCTGCACCAAGGATACATTTTACAATGAAATTGGTAATCTGGATAAAAAGTCTATGATTATCAATACCAAGCTGGAATGGTATTTTATGAACCGTGCCGTGTTCCGCTTCCACCGGGAAACACTGGAAGCAGAACTGAGTGATGAATTCTTCCGTTTAGGCAGGTGAGCATTATCAAAAAGATCAAAATTACCACACAGCGTGAATATACCAACAAGGCCATGAAGCGTGATGAAAAACGCCGCAGAAGAGCATTGGAACCCTCATGGCTGCACCTGCTGTTTTTTTTGACGGGTGTGGCGGCAGTGCTGTTCGGCATCGGCGACAACAGTGAAATGTCTGTTTCCATGTACAGCTATGGTCTGATGTTCCTGACCGCCTTCAGTGCCTTCCTGTGGTATTTCTATTTTTTCCATAAACGAATTTTTCTTGTCATTGCCATTGTGCTGGCACTGGCAACAGCCGTGATTTTTGTGCCGGAGCTTTGGACAAATGCCAGCAGACTCTTTGCAGGACAGGCACTGAATGTTTCGGCACCCATGATTATCTCCGGCTTGATTTTATTGGTGTTCGTCCTGTTTTCACTGGAGTTTATCCTGCGTCTGCACAGTATCGTACTGCTGTTCAGCCTGCTTTTCATCGTGGGGGGACCTGCGGCAGGCCTGCAATTCGGTTATGCGGCCGTGATCTTGTCCCTGCTGTTCAATGTCGCTTTCATCATCGTCAACATGACCGAGAACCGCAGCGGCAGGAATTTCTTCCGCATGAATGACAGAAACAAAGTCTATGTCTGGAGTACCCTCATTGCAGCCGCCATTGTTGCCATCTCTCTGGCACCCGCCTTTCCCATTGAGAACGCTGCCGAAAAGCAGTTATTTTCCTCCACGGGTACGGCTACCAAAATCATCAGTGATACCACCGCTGCCGTGGTGGAAAGCGTTACAGCTAACCTTGCTCCCGCCGGTATTACGGCCGAGGGCAAAATCCACCGTTCCAATCTCACCTATCAGGGAGAAACTCTCATGACCGTCCGGATTGACAAGGTGCCGGATACACCAATCTATATGCACGGCTTCCAAGGCGGTTCCTATGAAAACGGCGAATGGAAGTCGGCTTTCGTGGAGACGGTCTACAATGATGTCAACAAGGATCAGGCTCCCTATCAGGAACCCTTTATCGTCAATGTCATCAACTCCATTCACGGTCATTACCCGACACTGATGAAAAATACCTCCGACCCCATCTCCGATATTTACTACAATTACTTTACAGAGCTTCATGCCGACTCCAAAGATACCTTCCATGTGGAAATGGAGGAAAAGAATGAAACGTACAGCACCGTCTGTACCCCCTATTTCTCCAAATACAGTGAAGGCAATATCCGCATGAAACAAAAAATCGGTGAAAACGGCTATGCCAACGTGTTCACCTATGGCAAAAATGTCAATATGGACGGGCATTGGAGTTATTATGCCCAGGCAGAAGTACTCGTGGAAGCCTACATGGAACGTATCCAGACAGAATATACAGGCATTCCCGAAAACAACAATACCTCCCTGAAGCAGCTTTGTGCTGCCAATCCTCTGGAAAATGTCAAGGAAATCACCGCATTCATTGTCAGCACCATCCAGAACCGTGCGGAATATACCGACCAGACAGGGATTGTGCCATTCGACAAGGATGTCATTGACTACTTCCTGTTCGACAGCGGCAAGGGTGACAGTGTTTACTATGCCTCCGCCGCCACGCTGATGTATCGGATGTACGGTATCCCCGCACGTTATGTATCGGGCTTCATCGTGCGTCCCGATGACTTTCAGAAAAAAGACGGCGGTTATACGGCCAGCGTCAGTGACAGACAGGCCTACTCATGGACAGAAATTTTCTTCAAAAATTACGGCTGGGTACCCATTGATGTCTGCCCCGACAGCGAGGGTCACTTCCATACGGAATTTCCCGGCTTTGATACCGCCGCCATGGAAAAACTGATGGCAGAAAAGGGCTGGCAATTCATTGACCACTCCGCTGTCCGTCACGAAGAGGAAGTGAAAAGAGCTTCTTACAACTGGACACCCCTCATTCTGATTGCTGTAGGCACCGTGCTGACAGGGATCGCCATTACAGTTGCCGTTATCATCGTCAAACGCAAAAAAGCCGTTGCTATCCCCCAGCAAACCAACTGCCGTGTCATTTTTGACAAGCTGGTGCGTGCCATCCATTTTGCAGGACTGTTGAGTGAATACAACGGCTCGGAATCGGAGTTTTATGTACAGCTCAGTGAAGCCGTCCCCGAAGTCTCACAGGAGGAAGCTGAAAAGATGTTCACCATTCTCTGCAAAGACAGCTTTGCCCCTGATTCGGAAGAGGGCAGCCAGTCAGATGCTGCCTTTATCGGCGGTATCTATACCAAGACATCTTCCCATCTCTATCAGCATATGAATTGGTACCAGCGTATCATTTTTAAATATGTCAAGAATCTGATGTAATCCCGGGAGGAATACCGATGAACATTTTGAACTATCTGGACTGGCGGGGCGATATTACCTTTGCAGAAAGACCCTGCAATGAAGTGGACAACCTGATTTTCTCCACGCTGGCTTATGTGAACATGGATGCACTGGTGTCCTATGGAGGAGAGAAGTCCCTGACCATCGAACAACTGCTTCATGCCTACCGTGAAGCGGGCTATGACCAGTCCCACATGGTCATCGACCCCCAACGTCTGTTGGCAAAGGCGGCCGACTCCGAACGGTACCGTCATGTGGAAGTGAAATGGTACACCAATGAAATTGATGTGCAAAAGCAGCTCCAATTTTCGGCAGTGACCTTTGTCTACGCCCCCGATGAAGCCTATGTGGCATTTCGGGGAACCGACAATACCCTTGTGGGATGGCGGGAGGACTGTAATATGAGCTACCTCCCCGAAACCCCCGGACAGCACCGTGCCGCCGAATACCTGACCCGCATTGCCAGACTGACAAATGGCCGTCTGACGGTGGGCGGACATTCCAAGGGCGGGAATTTTGCCGTCTATGCCGCCGCCTTTTGCGAAAAAGACGTGCAGAGCCGCATTGCCAAGGTCTATTCCAACGATGGTCCCGGCTTCAACAATGAAATTGCCTCCTCGGAAGCCTACCTCTCCGTCATCCCCAAGACCGAACACATCATTACCGATTCTTCCCTTGTCGGCATCCTGCTCTCCGCCAAAACCAAACGAACTGTTATCAAAAGCTCTGCCGTGGGTGTTGACCAGCATAACCCCTATACATGGAACGTTCTCTGCACCGCCTTTGAAAAAGCCGGAGAACTCAGTCAGGCAAGTATCTTCATGGACAATACTCTTGACCGATGGATCGGTGACATGAGCGACAAGGATAAGCAGTTTCTGGTCAATGCTATCTTTGATTCACTCGAATCCACGGGAGCCTCCACACTGGACGACCTTTCCTCTAAAAAATGGGAGGTATACAATGCCGTTGTGAAGGGTGTTGCTGCCATGGATCCCCTCCACAAGACCCAGTTGGGATTGTCTTTGAAAAAGCTGTTCGATGCAGGGAAAGAAGCCCTGAAATCAATGAAGAGAGAATGAGAAAAATCACTGTATGAAGCTGCTTCATACAGTGATTTTTTTTGCCAGTTCTATCTGTTCGGCTGTCGGCGGCTGTACCCCCTCCAGCGGATACGTCAATCCCAATTGTTGCCACTTGGCAATCCCAAAGGTATGATACGGAAGAATTTCCACTCTCTCCACCCCATTCAGTGTGGCGATAAAGTCATGAATTGCCTGCAAAGAGGCACTATCATCCGTCAGGTTCGGTACCAGCACATGGCGGATCCACATTTTCTTTCCATGCTCGGAAAGCCATCTTGCCATGGCAAGAATGTTCTCATTGCCGAAACCTGTCAGAGCTTTGTGCTTGTCGGAATCCCACTCCTTGATGTCCAGCAGGACTAAATCCGTGACTTCCATCAGCTTTTCAAATGCCGCACTCTCGCAAAACGGCTGTCCGGATGTATCAATGGCGGTATGCACACCGTCCTGTTTGGCAAGCTCAAAGAACTCTGTGACAAACTCCATTTGCAGAAGCGGTTCTCCGCCGCTGACGGTAATGCCGCCGTTGTTTTTCCAGTAGGGCTTGTAACGCTTTACATGGTCATACAATTTGACCGCTGTCCATTCCTCTCCACCCGACAATGCCCATGTTTCGGGATTATGGCAGTACCGGCACCGCATGTTACAGCCCTGCAAGAATACCACAAAACGCACTCCCGGACCGTCTACTAACCCAAAAGTTTCCAGTGCATTGACATATCCGATACGCATTTCACTCACATTCTTTCGTGGCAGGTACGGGAAATGACATCCATCTGCTGCTCTCTTGTCAGGTCAATAAACTTAACGGCATAGCCCGATACACGTATGGTAAAGTTGGCATATTCTTCCTTTTCGGGGTGTTCCATTGCATCAATCAATTTATCCGTACCAAACACATTGACATTCAGATGGTGTGCTCCTTGGTCAAAATAACCGTCCATGACCTGCACCAGATTTGTAATACGCTCCTGCTGGTCATGACCGAGGGCATCGGGGTGGATTGTCTGGGTATTGGAGATACCGTCCAATGCCCAATGATACGGCAGTTTGGCAACGGAATTCAACGAAGCCAGCAAACCATTTTTTTCTGCTCCATAACTCGGATTTGCCCCCGGAGAAAGCGGTTCGCCTGCACGTCTGCCGTCAGGCATATTGGAGGTAGCCTTGCCGTACACGACATTGGAAGTAATCGTCAGAATGGAAGTCGTTGGTTCGGAATGGCGGTAGGTATGGTGCTTCTTGATTTTTTCGAGGAACGTCTTGAGCAGCCACAGGGCAATATCATCGGCACGGTCATCATCATTGCCGTATCGGGGAAACTCACCGTCCGTTGCAAAATCAATGGTAATGCCCGCATCATCACGTATCGGGCGGACAGTGGCATACTTGATGGCACTCAGGGAATCCACGACATGGGAGAAGCCGGCAATGCCCGTTGCAAAGGTGCGGCGGACATTGGTATCAATCAGTGCCATTTCAGCCGCTTCATAATAATATTTGTCATGCATATACTGTATCAGGTTCAGCGTATTCACATACAGTCCTGCCAGCCAGTCCATCATGACCTCATATTTCTGAATCACTTCATGATAGTCCAGAATCTCCGACTTGATCGCACCAAATGACGGAGCCACCTGTTCTCTGGTCTTGGCATCGACACCGCCATTGATGGCATACAAAAGACACTTGGCAAGATTGGCTCTTGCACCAAAGAACTGCATTTCCTTGCCCGTCTGGGTTGCCGACACACAACAGCAAATGGAATAATCATCGCCCCATACCGGCTTCATGACATCATCATTTTCATACTGTACGGAACTGGTATTGATAGAGATTTTCGCCGCATACCGCTTGAAATTTTCCGGCAGTGCGGAAGAATACAGTACCGTCAGGTTCGGTTCGGGAGAGGGTCCCATATTTTCCAGTGTGTGGAGGAAGCGGAAGTCCGTTTTGGTAACCATGGAACGGCCGTCCACACCGATACCTGCCACTTCAAGCGTTGCCCACACAGGGTCGCCTGAAAACAGCTGGTTATAAGACGGGATACGGGCAAATTTCACCATTCTGCATTTCATCACAAAATGGTCAATCAGTTCCTGTGCCTCTTTTTCTGTGATAACACCGTTGTCCAAATCTCTCTGGATATAGATGTCAAGGAACGTGGACACCCTGCCGACACTCATAGCCGCACCGTTTTGTGTTTTGATAGCGGCAAGATAACCGAAATACAGCCACTGCACGGCTTCTCTTGCATTGACCGCCGGTTTTGCAATATCAAAGCCGTAGATTTTTGCCATTTCCTTCATGCCCTTTAAAGCTCTGATTTGCTTGGCAATTTCCTCACGCAGACGAATCACTTCATCAAGCATCGTACCATCACCGCAGTTGGCGAGATCCTGCTGTTTTTCCTCTATCAAATAGTCAATGCCATACAGTGCCACACGTCTGTAATCGCCTACAATCCTGCCTCGTCCGTAGGTATCGGGCAGACCCGTAATAATCTTATTATGACGGACTTTTTTCATTTCGGGTGTATAGGCATCAAAAACTGCCTGATTATGCGTTGTCACGTATTCCGTAAAGATTTTATGCAGTTCAGGGTCAGGTGTATAGCCATTCGTTTCACACGCCTGCTCTGCCATCTTGATACCGCCAAACGGCATGAATGCCCTTTTCAGCGGTAAGTCCGTCTGCAAGCCTACAATTTTTTCCAATTCAGGCTCGTCTTCAAAAATATATCCTGCACCGTATGCTGTCAGACCCGAAACAACCTTTGTTTCCATGTCAAGAATGCCGCCTTTGGCTCTTTCCGCTTTCTGGAGCCTCTGCACCATATCCCAAAGCTTGTCAGTGGCCTCGGTCGAACCTGCCAAGAAAGATTCATCCCCGTCATAAGGGCGGTAATTTTTCTGTATAAAATCCCTGACATTGACTTCCTTTTTCCAGATTCTGCCCTCAAAGCCCTGCCAAGCCCGTTGATCCTCCATGTTCATCATAACCTATGCAACCCCCTCATCATGTTATGACTCAATGATATAGCGGTTTTTTTCATTTGTCAACCTTGTCACTAACCATTTGCTGATAATCGTTTGAATCCACAAAAAAGAATAATCATTCCTATTTTTTAATAGATATTTTTACAACCCATCTCTAACACAACCACAACATATAGTATACATCATTTTTAAATCATCTATCTGTTGTAGTTTTTGTCAATTCGTCTAAATTCTTTATGATTCTTGCAATCTCGTTTTCCGACATACCCGATTGACGCATCACAGCAATCATTTTATTACGTTCCTCTGCACGTCCTTCTGCACGTCCTTCTGCACGTCCTTCTGCACGTCCTTCTGCACGTCCTTCTGCACGTCCTTCCTTTTGAGCCGTAGAGATAACGTCGTTCTGAATCATAATGGCATCCAGATGG
>ONUD01000068.1 GCA_900320925.1 uncultured Eubacteriales bacterium | reverse complement strand
CATGTTCCGCAAGAATCCCGATGCCGTGAAAGAGTGGAGCAGGAGCCATGTATTGTCGTGTGCAGAGCGTCAGCTTTCCATTCTGCACTCTGCCGCCCGTGCAGTAAAAAGGGGCGGTATACTGGTCTATTCCACCTGTACTTTTTCTTATGAAGAAAATGAAGGCGTGATTCGTCAGTTTCTGGCAGAAAACCAAGAATTTGAAATGTGTGAAGCCCCCCATTTCGGCAGACAAACAGCATTGTCCTGTGCGGTGCGTATCACCCCCATTGAGGGCGGTGAAGGGCATTTTGCCGCCAGACTCCGCCGCAGGGGTGAGAGTCCTGCCATAGAAAGCAAACCTGTTTGCCACACACCGCCCAAAGAGTTAGAGGACATTTTCACAGTGCCGCCGCAGGGAAACTATACCGTTATCAAAGACAAACTGTATGTTCTGCCGGAGGGACTGCCCGATAACAGCGGACTGGGTGTCATTCGAGCCGGACTGCTGGCAGGGGAATACAAAAAGGGACGCTTTGAACCTGCCCATGCCCTTTTCATGGCTTCCAAGCCCGAAATGGTCAGACGTGTTCTCCCTGCCGATGAACAGCAGGTGCAGGCATTTCTGGCAGGCATGGAAATTAAAAGCGACTGCCCGAACGGTTACACGGCAGTCGCTTATCATGGATTGGTCATTGGCTTCGGCAAGACTGCCGACAGCCGTTTAAAAAATAAGTATCCTAAAGGTCTGAGAAACAGGCACTGAATGCCTCCTGTATATCCGACCAGCGGTAGCCCATGGCTTTGAGGGAATTGACAACCCTTGCCCGCTCCTTGTCATCGGACAGGTTGCGGCGTGCAAACTTCGTGGCAAGCAGATGACCAATCTGCTCCACGGGGTCAGGCTCCAGTTCGTTCAGTATGTCTTCACAAAGCTCTCTGTCAATGCCCTTTTTGAGCAGTTCCAGCATGGCTCGCTGACGGGAAAAGCCCTTTCTGTGAAGCAGTGCTTCCGCATATTCACGGGCATAGGCTTCATCATTGAGAAGCCCCAGTTCTTCCAGACGGGAAATCGCCGACGCTGCCGCCCTCTCGCCATAGAGGGGGCAAAGCTTGTCGGACAGTTCTTTTTTGGTACGGCTCCTGTACTCCATCAGGTACAGGGCTTTTTCTTTGGCACGGTTGCAGTCAGACTGCTCCAAAAGAGTATGCAGTTCCTCATCGGTAATGGAAGAGCCTGTTTTTTTGCCTGTGGCAAGCAGTGTCATGGTATCGACACACATGGCATATTCCCCATCAAGATAGAGTGCAGTCAGTCCCTTGCGGCGTTCTTCTAAAGCGGTAATGATCATGCCTGATCTTCCACCAGAATATTGACATTCTCCTCAGACACACGAGGGGCTGTTTCGGGTTCTTTGACCTCAGCACTTTCCACGGGAGTGGTTTCCGGCTTGGAAGCCATGGCCTTGGCACGAGCCTTGGTAGTTTTGGAGAAGGTGAGTTTATCCCTGCTGGCCATGAGTTCGTCTTCAACCTGCTTGGCAATATCGGGATTGTCTTTCAGGAATGTTTTGGCATTGTCACGTCCCTGTGCAATACGGTTGCCGCCATAGGAGAACCATGCCCCGCTCTTTTTGATGACATCGGCATTGACAGCCAAATCCAGCAGTTCTCCGACTCTGGAAATGCCCTGACCATACATGATATCAAACTCTGCCTCACGGAACGGCGGAGCAATTTTATTTTTGACAACTTTTGCCCGTGTTCTGGAACCAACTACTTCCCCGTTGGCTTTGAGGGTTTCAATTTTTCTGATGTCGATACGCACGGACGCATAGAACTTCAATGCACGTCCGCCGGGGGTCGTTTCAGGGTTGCCGAACAGCACACCGACCTTTTCACGAAGCTGGTTGATAAAGATGGCAACACAGTTCAGTTTGGAAATCGAGCCTGCCAGCTTGCGGAGAGCCTGTGACATGAGCCTTGCCTGCAAGCCGACATGGGAAGCTCCCATATCACCGTCAATTTCGGCTTTGGGTGCCAGTGCCGCCACGGAGTCGATGACAATAATATCCACTGCCCCTGAACGCACGAGTGCTTCCGTAATTTCAAGTGCATCTTCCCCGGTATCGGGCTGTGATACGAGCAGTTCATCAATATCCACGCCCAGAGCGGCGGCATAAACGGGGTCAAGAGCGTGTTCTACGTCAATAAAAGCGGCAATGCCACCGTTTTTTTGTGCTTCGGCAACGCAGTGCAAGGCAAGCGTGGTTTTGCCCGAAGATTCGGGGCCGTATATTTCGGTAATACGTCCCTTGGGAAGTCCGCCGATCCCGAGTGCCATATCCAGTGAAAGGGAGCCTGTCGGGATGGCATCGACCTTCATGGCGGCATTCTGTCCCAGACGCATGACGGCACCCTTGCCGAATTGTTTTTCTATCTGACTGAGAGCCGCTTCCAGAGCTTTTTGTTTATCTACTGCCATATTGCATACCGTCCTTTTCTGTATTGTTGCAATGCTATTATACAACATCTTTCATACAAATGCAAGCATGGGCAAACATTTATTCGATTGTTTTAGTCCCAAAAATCACCCTGTCTAATCCCTGAATATCCTTGACAATACCCATTTGCGTGATACCGTGTGCTTGGAGGAGTGCCGATATATCACAAGCCTGCTCCTCCCCTATTTCCAATACAATCCTGCCGCCCTGACGGAGCTTTGGAAGCCACTGCTGTGCAATGCAATGATAGAATTGCAGACCGTCCTCACCGCCGTCCAGTGCGGTTTTGGGTTCATACTGCACCTCGCTTTGCAGGCTCGGCAGGAGGCCGGTACGAATGTACGGGGGGTTGGATACAATGACATCAAACATTCCGTCCGCAAAAGACGGGGAAAAAACATCGCCCTGCACGGGAATGACATTGGCACGGTGCTGACGGATATTTTGCAGGAGATAGTGATAAGGAATGTTCTCCTTTTCCAGTGCATACACCTGAAGCTGAGGAAAGGCTTTGGCAAGCGTCACGGCAATAATACCGCTGCCGGCACACAGGTCAATGACGGTTTCATTGCCTTTTAGTCCCCTCATGCACTCCCTGACCGCCACCTCGGTATCATCACGGGGAATCAGCACGCCCTCTCCGACAGCATACCACCTGTCCATAAAGAACGCTTTGCCGCTGACATACTGTAAAGGAAGCCCCTCAGCACGCTTTTGGAGTGCCGTAAGGAATGCTTCGGCATGGTCGGGAGATTCCTCCCCATGCAGGGCAAGCCCTGTTCTGTCCATGCCGAAACAGTCCTCCAGCAAGGCTCTTGCTTCATAGTCGGGCAGGAGGTGTTTGGCATGGAGATATAACTGCCGATAAGTCATTGGATAAGATCCTCCCCGTTTTCGGGAATCACGTCTTTCATGGCGGCGATGGCCACTTCAATCATGTCATCTTCGGGTTCTTTGGTGGTAATGTGCTGCATCCAGACACCGGGGGCGGCAATGATATGGGTAATCACATTGTCATGCTTGCCGCAAAGCTTGATAAGTTCATAGCCGATTCCCACCGTGACGGGCAGGAGAAGAATCTTGACAGCCGAACGCAGCCATGTATTGGTAAACGGAATGAACAAGCCAATCAGGATACCTACAATCAGCATGAGGACAATAAAGCTGGTACCGCAGCGGGGATGGAAGCGAATCTGCTTTCTGACATTTTCCACGGTGAGTTCCAAGCCCTTTTCATAGCAGAAAATGGTTTTATGTTCTGCCCCGTGGTACTGGAACACACGTCTGACATCTTTTTGGAGGGTGCAAAGGCACATATATACCAAAAACAGGATAATTCTGACAATGCCCTCAAAAGCGGAACGCCATATCATCTGTTCACCGATGGCAGGGAATGCCATGGCAAGCCAGTTGAACAGCAGGGTGGGGACAAAGAAAAAGACGGCAATGCAAAAGACAATCGCAATGACCATGGCAACGGTCATGATGACATTCACCATTTTGTCCCCGAAATGCTTGTCCAGCCACTTGTCAAACTTGGTCATTTCCTCTTCGGTCACTTCCTCTCCCTCCATGGCCTTGTCAGCGGAAAGCATGAGTGCCTTGTTGCCCGTAACGAGGGAGTCAATCATATTGGCAACGCCCCGCAGGAGCGGCAGACGCAGGATTTTATGCTTTTTGACCAAATCAAGAGGCTTGATTTCCTCCAGTTCAATACTGCCGTCATTTTTTCTGACGCCCACGGTTGATTTCAGGGGGCCTCTCATCATAATGCCCTCCATCAGTGCCTGACCGCCGATGGAGGTAATACGCTTTACCTTTTCTCTTTTCAAGACGATACTCCTTTCATGATTCCGAAGAAATCTCGGTTTCCTCCTCGATGACAGGGATACGAATGGTCACGGTAGTGCCGATACCCTCCGTACTGTCAATGTCCAGTGTACCTTTATGCAGGCGGACAATTTCATCTGCCACCGCAAGACCGATACCCGAACCTCTGACAGTCTGGTTGGCTTTGTAGAATTTCTGTTTGACCTTCGGCAGATCTTTGGCAGGAATCCCACAGCCGTTGTCGGCAATGGTAATGACCACCATATTCTCTGTCTGCTCGGCACGGATTGTCACCACACCGCCTGTATCCGAATATTTGAGGGCATTGTCAATAATATTGATGAATACCTGACGCAAACGGTTCCTGTCACCGAGGACAACGGGAAGAATATCGGGTTCTTCATAGACAAGGTGCTTGTTTTCGGTATTGGCACGTTCCTTGAGCATATAGACAGATTCGTCCAGTTCTGCCAGAATATCCAGCTTGTCCATAATCAGCACCATTCTGTCCTGCTGGATACGGGAGAAGTCCAGCACCTCTTCGACAATGCCGTTAAGCCGTTCGGTTTCCTTGACAATGATGGCAATGCCCTTTTCCACGGTTTGCCTGTCACGGCAGCCGTCAAACTGCATAGTTTCCGCCCAGCCCTTGATGGCAGTCAGGGGGGTACGCAGTTCATGGGAGATGGAGGAAATGAAGTCATTTTTCATTTTGTCAGCCGTACCGAGTTCTCCTGCCATGTAGTTGATGGTATCGCACAGGTCGCCGATTTCATCATCGTAGAATTTATTGATACGGGCATTGAAATCTCCTTGGGCAATACGTTTGGCAGTGTCACTGATTTCACGGACGGGTCTGACGATGGAACGCAGGAAATAAGTGCTGGAAACGAAGATGAAAAACAGTACCACCAATCCCACCAGACACATTACCAAAATGGCAATAAAGATTTTCCTGTCGGCTTCCTCCAGTGACACCACATAGCGTATTGCTCCCGAAGGAACATTTTTGCTGTCTGCAATCACCCTTGTAATCGCCATGACATTTTCACCGGAATTCAGACTGCCGTGCCAGTTGCCGAAGCGGTTGGGGGCATTGAGTGCCAGCTCATAATCCGGCATTTTCTGCTGATTATCGGGTGCAAACCCCGTGGAGGTAATAATGACCTGTCCCTGACTGTTGATGACCATGAGTTCCATGTATTCCTTATCGGGGAAGTTTTCCACATAATCTCTTGCGGTTTCGGTGAAGTCCGCTGAACTGTTAAAGATATTGACCAGTTCGGTCGAGCGTCCGTTGAGGATCTGGAACACATCGTTATAATAGAAGCTCTGCACGATGACGGCAAACGCCACCACCAGCACGAACAGCACCACTATAATCACGCCAAAGGTATTGATGACCCAACGTCTTGTAATACCTCTCACACTCTCAAGCCTCCCACTTATAGCCGAGTCCCCAGACGGTAACAATGCATTTCGGAGAAGAAGGTGTATCCTCGATTTTCATGCGAAGGCGGCGGATATTGACATCGACGATTTTTTCTTCTCCGACATAGGCTTCTCCCCATACATATTTCAAGATGGCACTGCGGTCGAGTGCTGTACCCGGATTGGAGAAAAAGTATTCCATAATCTGGAACTCCACCTGCGTGAGTTCAATGAGCCTGCCCTTTTTCATCAGGGAGTGGTTTTTCAGATTCAGG
This sequence comes from uncultured Eubacteriales bacterium, assembly GCA_900320925.1. GTDB lineage: Bacteria > Bacillota > Clostridia > Oscillospirales > Acutalibacteraceae > UBA1213. Next base: position 3,527 of record ONUD01000068.1, on the reverse strand, counting down.
ATAAAATCACCTGAACGAATTTCTTCCTTGAAATTGTTTTCGGAACGCATTTCAGCAATGGCAATCCGGCGATAAAGGGCATCGACTCTTGCCACCAGTTCGGTAGGGCTGAACGGCTTTGTCACATAGTCATCTGCCCCCAGCATGAGTCCTGACACCTTGTCCATTTCCTGCGTTCTTGCCGACAGCATGATAATGCCTAAATTGCCGTTTTTCTTTCTCAGTTCCTTGCAGACCTGCAAGCCGTCCTTTTCGGGCATCATCACGTCCAGGATGGCAATATCAAAACCACCGTTGGCTTCCTCATATCTTGCAAGGGCAACGGCACCGTTTTCGGCTTCCGTCACTTGATAGCCTGCCCTTTGCAGGTTGATGACAATAAATTCTCTTATGGCTGTTTCATCCTCGGCTACCAGTATGTTTTTCATCCATCATCATTCCTTTCAGTTCGTCCAGAACGTACGTGCAGAGGCGATAACCTCTTTTTCCTTGATTTGGAGCTGCTCATCGGCAGCGGCAAAGATTCTTGCACAGAACACTGCATTTTGTCCCTCAATTTCCAGCGGAATCAATTGCTGATAATCGATCTGCTCCCATTCTTCTGATGTATAACGAAAGATGGTCAGCAGCTTTTGTCCGACAGCCTGCTTTTGGGAATCCCATGCATAGAATGTCATCTGGCGGGTATCGGGATCGGCCACTGCGGTAACAGCATTGTTCATCCAGCGGTTCGGCATGGCAAAATAATAACGGTCATTGTAGTTGATCACCGTATTCAGTTTGGTGCCAAGTGCCGCATTGGAAACGGAATACTGCTTCCATGCCGTAATGCTGCACACATTGGCAGCATTTTCTTTTTCTGCTGCGGGCAGCGGTGTCACGACGGGTACCTCGATAATGGCATCCTTATCCGCATCCCGCGAATAAATGGTATCCTTTCTGGCGGTGGGATTGGCATCCTCTGTCACGAGCGGATTGACAAGGGTATTATGCTCCTCGTCCAGATATATCACCTGAGAGGTCAGCAGTCCTCCGCTTTTTTCCCCGTCAATGACAATGCCCCTTTGTCCCTGGGCAATGTTGCCCACGGTAATATTGGCAAAGGAGATGACGCCCGGATCTAGCTCCATGGCATATCGGGCAATGGGCTTCTTTTCCTTTTCGGAATATTGCAGCACTTTGATACAAGGCGGATCTTTCTGTGTACCCAGTGACAGGAGGATCATATCCCTGCTGTTGTCAGCGGTCATGTCGGCAATGGTCATTTCATCATACGTGTCCTCAATGGCAATTTCATAGGCTTGGTCGGATACCGAATAAGCCGTCAGTGTTTTCTGGGCATTGCTGTAATTGCTCCAGCCAATGATGATTTCCTCGGTGCCGTCCATGTTCAGATCCGCAAAGATCACCCGATCCACTCCCGAACCTGTATTCTGAAACGTGCCGATACACTTCCATTGCTCCTTGATACAGGAAATAATGGAAACATTAATCTTGGTATCGTTATCGGGAGAGTACAGTGCCACGGCATATTCATGATTTCCCTTGTCTTGCCGCATCATGATGGCAGAACGGTTATCACCATTCTGGGGATACTTGAAAGTATACTTGCCGCCTGCCTGAGCGGCAATGATGTCCTGAATTTCCGCCTTGTCCCCCGTTGCCCGCGGCGGACGCAGCAGGGTATTGCCGCCCAAGGCAGTAGAGGAACAGCCGCAAAGCAGCAAAAAGCATATCAGCAGCAAACTTATTTTAATCTTCACTTGCACCGCCCTCTTTGACTGCTATCAGAAATTTGATAGGGATTCCCTCGTCCGAAAACATTTTTTCATGTTCGGTCATGATATTGGGTTCATAGCCCGCTGTATGCAGGTCATAGGTAAGATAGGTAATCCGGAAACCGCACTCCTCAAAATAGACCAGACTTTCCTCAAAGAGTTCATCATCATCTGTTTTGAAATGCACCTCTCCCCCGTCTTTCAGAAACTGACGGTAATGCATGAGCTGACGGGGATGGGTCAGACGGCGTTTTTTATGCTTGGCACGGGGCCACGGGTTGCAGAAATTGATATAGATCCTGTCTGTCACGTCATGCTCATCCAGCATTAGGTCAATGCGTTCAATATTGTGTGCCGTCAGCAATACGTTATCAGTGGGCAGTCCCTTTTCCGCATAAACACGCTCCACATTTCGCTTTGCCAGTCCCAGCATTTCAAATTTAATATCCACAGCAAGCCAGTTAATAGCAGGATTGGCAGACGCTGCCTGTGAAATAAAGCCGCCCTTGCCGCAGCCCATTTCGATATACAAGGGTTGCTGTCTGACAAACTGTTCCTGCCACCTGCCCTTGATGTCATCAGGGTTCTGTATAAAAAAGCTGCTGGCTTCCAATTCAGGTTTTGCCCACGGTTTATGTCTGATTCTCATGCGTCTGCCTCCGTCATTTTCGAGCAGGCGATGGCCAGCGACCCCGGACCGATATGGCATCCGATACTGAGCGACAACGCTGCTCCCCTCACCTTGAAACCCGGAAACGAATGTTCGATTTCTTTTCGCCACTGCTCAGCCTCGGCACTTGACACATCCGAATAAGCACACAGCAGGGACATTTTGCCCTGCTCGACATACTCCCGGAACCGTCCGTCAAAATCCTTGTGCATGGCGTCCAACAGGGTATTTTTGGCCGCCTTGACTCCCCGGCACTTGGCATAGGCATCCAGTTTTTCGCCCTGAATCTGCAAGACCGGCTTTAAATTCATGACATTGGCAATTAACGCTCCTGCCGTGGTAATCCTGCCGCCCTTTTTGAGATATTTCAGGTCATTGACCATGATATAAATACTGGATTCCAGTTTGTCACGCTCCAGTCTTGCCTTGATTTGCTTTCCTGATAACCCCTGCTTTGCCATCGCAAGGGCATCCATGACAGATTGGTACTGTGTCACAGAGATTCGCTGATTATTGACAACGTGTACTCTTCCCCCAAAATCCTTGGCAATCATGGAAGCTGTCGTGCAGGAACTGCTCAGCCCCGAGGACATCGGGATATATACCACTTCATCATACTCCCTGAGCAGCTTCCGCCAGAAATCCGAAAGCTCTGTCGGAGCAGGCTGAGAGGTTGCCACCGTGGTTTTGGAATCTGCCAACAGCTTGTAAAATTCCTTCTGTGTCAGCTCCACCTCTTCATAGTATTGTTTATCATTGACATAAAATGTCATTGGCAGGATATGGATTCCCCATTTTTTCGCTGTATGTCTGGTAATCCCGCTGTTGCTGTCAGCGGCAATGGCTACTTTTGACATCACATTTTCCTCCTTGGCTTTTTCATTCTCCTTACAGTATATAACATTCATGCCAAAATAGCAAATGGTTTTTCTCAAAAAACCGCTTGACAAACCGCCTGCAACATTGTAGAATAAGAGGGTATCCTATGTCGCTGTAGCTCAGCAGGATAGAGCGACCGCCTCCTAAGCGGTAGGTCGGAGGTTCGAATCCCCTCAGCGACGCTGTCAAAAGAGTGGAGT
>ONUD01000075.1 GCA_900320925.1 uncultured Eubacteriales bacterium | reverse complement strand
GTCAGGCGGGTACGGTAATGGTCGCCTGTGGGGGACAAAAACACCTGTGTTTTATGCTTTAAGCGTCTGAACGCTTTGCAGTGGATAATCCTGTCCCTGTCACGCTGGAAGGCTGTTCGAATCGGACAGGGTTCTTCCTGCCGCAGTCTGCCTTTGGAGTTTTGCGACAGACACGCATATGGTGAAAGTGTCTGTCTTTCGATACGTTCACTTTGCTCTCTGACATTCATACCATCACCTCTAATAGTATATACGCAAAAAAAGTCCTGATACCTTGTCAGACTTTGAAAAATTTTTCATCAATGATTGCCGTTTCCACGCTTCCGCAGGTGGTATCTGCCAGTTGCTTCTGAAATTTCACGAAATTGTCAGGTGAAATATGATAGTCTATTTCCACTTTATCGGTGAAATCAGTATTGTCAATCATGCCGTGATTGCTTGGAATCAGTCCTGAAATTTTGCCGTACTGGTTGTAGTCGCACTGCAAACGGGCAATATGGCACATTTCCATGGTAATGATATTCCCTGCTTCAAGGGCAATTTTAGCCCCTTTGGTGTAAGCCCTGACCAGTCCGCCCGCACCGAGCAGAATACCGCCAAAATACCTTGTCACAACCACGACCACATCGGTGACACCCGACTTGAGAATAACGTCCAGTGTCGGCACACCGGCGGTTCCATGCGGTTCGCCGTCATCGGAATACCGCTGTAATTGTCCCTCTCTCAGGCAGTAGGCATAGACATTATGGGTTGCGTCCCAGTGCTGCTGACGTTTTTCATTGATAAATGCGAGTGCCTGTTCCTCGGTCTGCACAGGCTTGACATAGCCGATAAATTTTGACCGCTGTTCGATAAAGAAGTCACTGGCTTCCTGTTCCACTGTCCGATAGCCTGCCATGCTGTTCCTCCTTTGGGATAGAAAACAGGCGGCACATCACCATGCACCGCCTTACACACATACGCTTATTTCATACCAAAACGCTTCTTGAACTTGTCAACACGTCCGCCAGTATCCACCAATTTCTGTCTGCCCGTGAAGAACGGATGACATTTTGAGCAAATTTCCACTCTGATGTCAGATTTTGTAGAACCTGTCGCAATGACATTACCGCAGGCACAGGTGATGGTTGTCTGCTGATATTTCGGATGAATATTCTCTTTCATGTTACTTCACCTCTTTCTCCCCTACATGGATAACATAAGCATTATAGCACACCCAAAAGCAAATTGCAAGAACAAATTTGATTTTTTTTGCAATTTATGCCAGTTCCTCTTCTGCCTGAGCGACGGCCTGCATCACCGGGTCTAAAAACTCCAGTGTTTTCATGCGAAAATAGATTCTCTCGGCAAGATCAGGATAATCAATGTCATCATCTACACGGATATAATGGTAGCCGAAAGCCTTGGTCATTTCCTGATCGAGCTTGGAGTTGCTCTGTGTACGGCAGACAATGATGTAACGGTCATCACGGAGATTCTGGTGTTTCAGAATCTGTTTATGATGTCTGATAAACTGGCTTACGCCTTCATCACGGGTGCTGCCAAAAAACAGCACCGGTGTGCCGTCACGGTAACTCTCCGAAAGCTCCGCATAGACTTTGATACCGGCCTCTACATACGTTTCCTCTCCGGCCTCTAGTCTTTCAAAGAGATACTTGCCTTCCTCATCGGACAGCTTGAGTTTGCCGTCAATGCCGTTGATGGTAACCGTGCCGAAACGGATATACGGCTGTCGGGTAAAGACAGGGATATGGTTATACTGGTCTGCCAATACAACCTCCGTTTCGGACGTGTCGGCAGGAATGGTAAATGCCTCTTTGGTCATCAGCACCGTTGCTCCGATACGCATCAGTATTTCTTCCATCGGTTCTTGATGAATCTCCACATTTCGGGTCGTGACGGATGGCAGCTTTCCCACCATCTGGGAAGATTTGCCAAAAATCGCATTGACATCCTGAAAGACCTCTTTATCGAACACCTTTTGAAACTCTTCTGCCAGCACCCCCTCACAAAGATATTCATCTCCGTAAAACACAATTTCTTTCAGGCTGCTGTCCATCGCAGCATTGATGTTTTGCAGGGAATCCAGCAGCAAGGCATCATATTCGCTTTCCTCTTTTCGCCTGACCGTTTCATTTTCATGAAACGTGTTAATCTGAACTGTCTGGTGCTTGCCGTCAATGTACATCATCAGGGCAAACACCCCTACCAACACCACCGCAATGATAATGAGAACAATCTGCCGTATACTGATTTTCTTTTCCATATGCACCCACCTGTTCTATTGCAGCACTGCAAAAAATGTCATCCACATGATCTTCATATCATAAAGAAAATGGAACTTGCTGATATATTCCAAATTATACTGCATCTTTTGAGGAAGCACCTCGTTCACATACACCTCATCAGGATTTTCCACCCCATCCAGCAGCTTTTCTTCATCCTTGAAACGGATACTTGCCAGTGAAGTGATTCCTGCGGGCATCAGCAGTGTCGCACGCATTTCATCGGTATAACGCTCCACATACCGTTCCACTTCGGGACGTGTCCCCACAAAGCTCATATCGCCTTTCAGCACATTGAACAACTGCGGCAGCTCGTCCAGACGGCACTTCCGCAAAAACCTGCCTGCTCTTGTAATACGGCTGTCATGACCGACTGTTACCTGTGTGCCAAGCTGCTCGGCATCAGTGACCATGGTGCGGAACTTCACGATACGAAACACCCTGCCATAGGTTGTCACACGCCTTTGTAGAAAAAACACGCTCCCTTTGGAGTCACACTTGATCCACACGGCAATGATGACCATAAACGGCAGTGCAATGACCGTCAGCACCAAAGCCACAAGAATATCAAACAGTCTCTTGACCGCAAGGCTGACCGTTTTGTGACACAGAATTTCATAATACTTTTTGACACTGTCATTCTGAAACGATGCGGGAAGCTTTTCCCAACTTCTCATACCTGTCCCTCATTTCACAACTGCCTTGACCTTCACTGTTTTCGGTGTGGGGGAAGATACCGTCTTGGTTTGCAGTTCCTCACGGGCAACTGCCAGCATCAGCTTGATACGGTTCTCCTGATTGACACGGGGGGCACCCGGATCGTAGTCGATTGCCACGATATTGGCTTTGCTGTGCTTCTGTTTAATTTGGCGGATCATGCCCTTGCCGTTGATATGGTTCGGCAGACAGCCGAACGGCTGGGTACAGACAATGTTTTCAAAGCCGCTTTCCACCAGCTCCAGCATTTCTCCTGTCAGCAGCCAGCCTTCCCCCATCTTGCTGCCGTAGCCGACAACGCCTTTGACAAGGGCTTTGGTATGCTCATACTTGGTCACGGGAACAAAGCCGTATTTTACCTGACTTCTGATAACCATTGCTTCCAGCTCTTTCAGGTAATCCAGCAGCTTTTTGACGACCACATATTTTGCCCTGCTGCCGCCGTACAGCTTGTAATCCTCCAGACGGTTGTCCACCTTGAACATCATGAAGCCCATGATGCCCGGCATATTCACCTCACAGCCTTGGTCATACAGGAATTTTTCCAGATTATTATTCCCCAGAGCCGAATATTTTACATAGATTTCTCCGACAATGCCGACTTTTATTTTCGGCACTTTTCGGATTTGGATTTTGGAATAGTCCTGTGCAATGTCGTCCAATATGGCAGCAATTTCCTTTCGGCGGAAACCGTGACCGCCTGCTAAAATCTCTGTCAGCTTCTGTATCCACTGCTCTGTCAATGCGGCACTGTCGCCCTTGTGAATTTCATAGGGCTTCACCTGATTGTCAAGACTCATCAGCATATCCCCATACACCAGCCCTGCCGCCAGTCGGCGAATCATGGGAATGGTCAGCGAAAAGCCGCTGTTTTTTTCCAGTCCCGACAGGTTCAGTGAAATCACGGGTACCTGTTCAAAGCCTGCTTTAACAAGTGCTTTCCTCAGAAGATGAATATAGTTGGAGGCACGGCAGCCGCCGCCGGTCTGTGTAATCATCAGGGCAGTTTTATTGACATCATATTGACCGCTCTGGAGGGCATGGATAAACTGTCCGATGACCAGCAGGGCAGGATAACAGGTATCATTATGCACATATTTCAGCCCCACCTGTGCAATTTCAGGCCCGTCCGTTTCCAGCAGAGATACTTTATAGCCATAATGGATAAACACATTTTTCAGGATATGGAAATGGATTTTTGCCATCATTGGCAGCAAAATCGTGTATTCCTCTTTCATTTCCCTGGTAAACAGCAGTCTGCCTGTTTTGTCATACATCAACTGTGCCATGCTTTCCGTCCTTCCTCATTTCATTCCATCATTATGCATTATCCTGTATGGTTGCCAAAAGGCTTCTCAGGCGGATCTTGACAGCCCCGAGATTGGTAATTTCATCAATTTTAATTTGTGTATAAATTTT
>ONUD01000006.1 GCA_900320925.1 uncultured Eubacteriales bacterium | reverse complement strand
TTTCTTTGAAGCTGCTTGACCGCTCCAAGCGACGGCCATTGACAGAAAAAATGGCTCTCCCCGTCACGGCAGAACTCCAAGCTGCATTTGACAAGGCGGATTCTCTCATGAAATCACACACCGTTTCTGATGAAATCATGACCTGTCTTATTTCTCGGAGCGAATCCATCTATCATGCCTGTGTCACCACTCATGGCACATTTGACCGTGACCGAAAACTTGACAGACTCCTTACCTCAAAAGCCACGGGCATCCCTATCATGCTGTTGCTTCTGGCACTGGTATTCTACATCACCATCACCGCCGCTAATGTTCCTTCAGAGTGGCTTCACAGGGGCTTTGCTTCTCTCTACACACTGCTTGATAAACTGCACTGTCCCCCTTGGCTTCTTGACGGTGTCTACACTACCCTTGCCAATGTCATTTCCGTCATGCTGCCGCCTATGGCAATTTTTTTCCCTCTGTTTACATTATTGGAGGATTTCGGTTATCTGCCAAGGGTGGCTTTCAACCTTGACAAATATTTCTGCAAAGCAGGCTCTAACGGTAAAAATGCATTAACCATGCTAATGGGATTCGGATGTAATGCGTGTGGTGTCACGGGGTGCCGGATCATCTCTTCCCCTCAGCAAAGGAAACTTGCCATTCTGACCAACACTTTCACTCCCTGCAACGGACGGTTTCCCATGCTGATTGCCGTCATCTCCATCTTTCTGGCAGGAAACCATTCTGTAAAGTCAATAAACTGTACACTTATATTAACAGGGGTCATCCTGTTAAGTGTATTAGTATCCCTAACTGTATCAAAACTGCTTTCCATGCGGTTTTTAAGTGACAAGTCCGACATCTTTACGCTGGAGCTTCCCCCGTTTCGGAAGCCGCCTGTTGTCAAGACACTGGTACGTTCCCTGCTTGACAGGACGGTATGCATTCTCGGACGGGCAGTCATTGCCGCTGCCCCTTGTGGAGCATTGATATGGCTTTTGGCAAACTGCTCCGTGAACGGACAAACACTGGCAAATACCTGTACCGCATTTCTTGACCCGTTTGCACGGCTGATGGGGCTGGACGGTGTCATTTTGTTTTCGTTTCTGCTGGGGTTTCCTGCCAATGAAATTGTACTGCCCATTGCAGTCATGCTTTACAGTTCCAACGGTGTGATGACGGAGTATGAAAGCTTCTCACAGCTCGGCAGTATCCTGACCGCCAACGGGTGGACAACAGAAACTGCCATCTGTATGCTTCTGTTCACGGTCATGCATTTTCCGTGTGCCACAACGTGCATGACGGTTTTCCATGAAACCAAGAGCCTGAAAGATACCCTGTATGCCTTTATGATACCGACGGTATGTGGAATCGTGAGCTGTATGCTAGTACACATGGTATGGCAGATTTTTTAAAAAAAGCCTTTGACATGGCATTGTCAAAGGCTTTTTCTCATGAAAAATATACGGTTTCCTCGTCAGGTTTTTCAGCAGGAGCGACTTCTGTCACATAAAACATGGGTCCCAACTCATTGCCGAACATCGGGTCATGGACTGCCTTGACTTTGGCAGTCACGGTATACCATCCCTTGTTCTGAACAGTGGAGGTCTTGTCCCAGCGGCAGAGGAATCCCACATAGCGAATATCCTCCACACAGCAGGTCATGGCAAACCTGCCGCCGACAAAGCTGTCTTTTGGCATTCTGGCACTTTTGGCAACAAGAGCCTTAAAGCGAATGGTTTTGCCATCATAGTTTTGGGGCTTGTCCATGGCATCAAGGTACAGCAAACCAAAATCCGTATCCTTGACCTCGACCACCTCGGCATCCAAATCAAACGGCAGGGGGTCAACAATTTCATCATTTTCCACTGTACCGTCCTGATATTCATAAATAATAGCGGCACGGCGGTTGATAGCCCTGACGATGGTATGAAGCTGCATTTTGTCGATAGAATCGTCATAGCGATTAAAAGCGACCAGTTCGGTGATATTGATTTTGTCATAGACCAACTGCCGCATATTGCTGTTGTACACAGCAAAGGTCTTGGCATCTGCCATCATCATAATCTGATAAATCTGCCATGACGGGGGCAGGACTTTTCCCAAATCGTCCATCAGCCACATACCGTTATATTCTATCATGACTCTTTCGGCACGGCTTTTTTTGAGGCTGTCCTCCAGAAATTTTTGTGTCAGTTGTTCCTTATCCTCCACCGTCACGATAGTCACATTACGACCACCCTTGTATTGGGACGTATCCAGTTCTTCCTCGCCCTCTTCACAGAGAATGACCAGCGTTTTGTCACCGTCCTGAAAACGGGGGTCGCAAAGTGTTTCATGGATAAATTTTGTTTTGCCGCTGTCGAGGAACCCCAGAAACAGATATACAGGAATCGGTTGCTTCATCATTCCTCACTCCTCATAAAAAAGAGTTTTTCAAGATTGGCTTCATTGAGTTTAGAGCCGATAACACAGATTCTGCCCGTGTAGTCGGCAGAGCCTGTACGGACACTGCTTTCCTCCGGCACAAAATCATAGTGAATCCATGTTCCATCTACAGCAGGCACAATGCCCTTTGCACGGAGTACGATACCATAGGTGTCAGAGTCGGAAAGGGCTTTGAGGATAGCGGTAATTTCGTCCTGTGTGTATTTTCTGGCAG
>ONUD01000173.1 GCA_900320925.1 uncultured Eubacteriales bacterium | reverse complement strand
GGATATTTTTCCGGGCTATGACCATATCACTTCTGCTATCGGCGGTGCGATTGCAGCGGCAAGCGGTGCCGATTTCCTGTGCTACGTCACACCGGCAGAGCATTTGCGTCTGCCCGACCTGAACGATGTCAAGGAGGGTATCATGGCAAGCAAGATTGCCGCCCATGCCGCCGATATTGCCAAAGGCGTGCCTCATGCAAGGGACAAGGACAATGCCATGGCAGAAGCAAGGCACAAGGTCGATTGGGAGGAAATGTTCCAGATTGCCGCTGACCCCGAAAAGGCAAGAGCCTACTTTGAAAGTACGCCGCCTGCTGACCGGCATACCTGTTCCATGTGCGGCAAGATGTGTGCGGTGAGGACAACCAACATGATTTTGGAAGGCAAAAATGTGACGTTTTGCACGGAAAAATGAGGAATGATACATGAATATCAACAACTATCGCTACTACTTTACCAATCAGATTGCCTCACGGGGCAAGGCATACTACAAAGATTCCCGTATCAAACTGGTGGAGCGGCTGGAAAACGGGCATTACCGTGCTACGGTCAAGGGAAGCAACCGTAAATATGAAGTGGAAATCGGGATTCAGGGAAACGGCAATATTGATTCCGTCAGTTGTACGTGTCCGTATGATTACGGCTACTGCAAGCACGCTTATGCCGTGCTGATTTATCTGGAAACCATCTTTGATGACCAGATTTCCGAAAAAAGCTCCGATTATCTTTCCAGGCTGATTGCCGAATACTCCATGAACCGCAAAGCCGAACAGGAAGCACCTGTCAGCATTGAACCGGAATTATGGCTGGAGGATAAGAAACTCTATTTCCGTTTGAAAATCGGACGGGATCGCAAGTATATGGTCGGGGATATTGCCAAGCTGATGGATGATTTCAAGTATCAGGGGACACGCAAGTACGGTAAGTTTTTTGAGTGGAAGCACCGCATCAATGATATTGATACGCAAAGCCGCCGTCTGACAGAACTGGCATACGAAATCTATCAGGATTCCAAAAACAGCTATTCGGGTGGCTTCCGCAAGGAAAAAGAATTTTGGCTCAGAGGAAAGTATCTGGAACGGTTTCTTGAATTGTATCAGGACAGACCGCTGGTCATTGCCGGCAAAGAGTATCATGTGAAAGAGGGAAATCCTGTTCTGAAAGCCGTACTCACGACCACCAAAAGCGGAAAGCTGAAATTTGCGGCACAGGAGCTGCCGCTGCTTCTGGGAAGTGCCGGAAAAGGCTATTTCCTGCTGGAGAACGAGCAAACTATTCTTTGTGCCGACCGTGATTTTACCAAAACCGTAGAACCGATGGTCAATGTCCTGAACAGGGAGGGAAGTGTCTTTGTTTCCAAGAAGGACATTCCTGCCTTTTACAACACCATACTGCGGCAGATTGAAAACTGCTTTGACATTGATACAACGGCAGTGGACGATGCCCTCGTACCGCCGCCGCTGGTGTCACAGCTCTACATTGACGTGAACGATGAAGGGATTATCTGTGCCATGCTGCAATTCTCCTATGGGGATCATTTCCGTCCGGCTTTGCAGCCCGCAGAGGATACTTCCGGCATGATTGACCCTTATGGAGAGGAAGCCGCACTGGCACTGGTGGGACGTTACTTTGAAAAGGTGGAATCCAATGCGTCCCATCCGTTCCAGATTGATAACGATGATGCCGCCTTTGCCCTCATCACGGAGGGAATGACGGTGCTTGCCAAGAGTATGGAGCTGTATGTCAGTGACCGCTTCAAGAAAATCAATATGCGTCCGCCTGTCAGTACGAGCGTGGGCATCAAGCCGTCAGGGGGACTGTTGGAAGTGGATATCGAGGCGGCAGGCTACAGTGCGGAAGAACTGCTTGCCATGCTGGACGCTTACCGCAAGGGCAGAAAGTACTATCGTTTCAGGGACGGTTCTTTCTCCATGGTGGACGACAGTATCAAGGATCTTGACCTGCTGACAAAGGAACTGAATATCAATGACAAGACATTCCTGAAAGAGCATATTACCGTACCCATGTACCGTATGCTGTACCTGAACAGTCTACAGGCAGATGAGGAACATATCCGTATCAAACGAAGCAATGAATTTCGCCGTTATGCCAAGGAGTATGAGAATACCCTGAGAGATGAGGACGCTTTTTCGCTGTCTGATGGGCTGGAAACGGTCATGCGTGATTATCAGAAGTATGGCTTCCGCTGGATGAAAACACTGGGCATGTACCATATGGGCGGGATTCTGGCAGATGATATGGGTCTTGGCAAGACCGTGCAGGCCATTGCCGTCATGCAGAGTATCAAAGATGCCTGTCAGGAGGGAGAGCAAAAGCAATTTCTGGTCATTTGTCCGTCTTCTCTGACACTGAACTGGCAGAATGAGATTGCCCGCTTTGCCCCCGACCTGAAAGCCCTCTGCCTGAGCGGTACTGTGGCAGAACGGACAAAGCTCTTTGAAGAGGCAGAAAACTATGATGTTCTCATTACCTCTTATGCGACACTGCTGAGAGATATTACCCGATATGAAACCATGCATTTTGCCGTGCAGTTTCTTGATGAAGCACAGAACATCAAGAATCATAATACCCAGTCTGCCAAGGCGGTCAAAGCAATTCACAGTGACCAGCGTTTTGCCCTGACAGGCACCCCTGTGGAAAATACTCTGGCAGAGCTGTGGAGCATTTTTGATTTTATCATGCCGGGGTATCTGCATCATTACAGCTATTTCAAGAAGACTTTTGAAACGCCCATCGTGAGAAAAGCCGATACCGTTTCTGTCCATTCCCTGCAAAGGCTGACTTCGCCGTTTGTTTTGAGAAGGCTCAAAAGCGAGGTGCTGACGGAACTGCCCGACAAGACCGAAACGGTTCTCATGACAGAACTGGAGGACAAGCAGAAAAAGCTGTATCTTGCCAATGCCGCACAAATCAAAGGTCAGTTGGGCGAGATGGATGACAGCAGGGACAAGCTGAAAATTCTTGCCATGCTGACAAGACTGCGGCAGATTTGCTGTGACCCGTCCTTGCTGTATGAAAACTATGACGGAGAGAGTGCCAAACTGGAACAGTGCATGGAGTTAGTCAAAAGCTGTATTGAATCGGGACACAAGATTCTTTTATTTTCACAATTCACGTCCATGCTGGATATTCTTGCCGACCGCCTCATGCAGGAAAATATCAGCTTCTATACCCTGATAGGCTCGACCAAAACCAAAGACCGTATGAAAATGGTCAATGAATTTAATGAAAATGATGTCAGTGTATTCCTGATTTCACTGAAAGCAGGCGGCACAGGACTGAATCTGACAGGAGCGGATATTGTGATTCACTATGACCCGTGGTGGAACCTGTCGGCAGAAAATCAGGCTTCTGACCGTGTGTACCGTATCGGGCAGAGGAACAATGTGCAGATCTACAAGCTCATTGCAAAAGATACCATCGAAGAAAAAATCCGTACCCTCCAGCAGAAAAAAGCAGATTTGCTGGAAACGGCTGTCGGAGGAGAGGGAGATATTGTCAACATGACGACAGAGGAAATTATCGATCTGCTGTAAAGGAGGGAACGGATTGATACATATATCGCACCTGACAAAAAAATATAATCGCTTCAAAGCCAATGATAATTTATCCTTTACGGTCAATGACGGCGAAATTGCCGTACTGGCAGGACCCAACGGTGCCGGCAAGTCCACTGCCATCAAGTGTATTGCCGGACTGCTCCGCTTTGAGGGCGAGATTGAAATCTGTGGCTTCAACAACAAAACGATAGATGCCAAGCAGATTCTGGGCTATATTCCGGAGATTCCCGCACCGTTTGAACTGCTGACGGTATGGGAGCATATGGAGTTCATAGCCCGTGCCTACCGTCTGGAGAACTGGGAGGACAGAGCCAATGACCTGATGAAACGCATGGAACTGGAAAGCCGCCGCAATAAGCTGGGCAAGGAGCTTTCCAAGGGAATGCAGCAGAAAATCAGTATATGCTGTGCCTTGCTGATTGCCCCGAAAGCCGTGCTGTTTGATGAGCCGTTTGTGGGACTGGATCCCCATGCCATCAAGGAGCTGAAAGGAATGCTGCTGGACATGAAGAAGCAGGGCATCTCCATTATCATCAGTACGCATATGCTGGAAAGCGTGGAAGAGTTCTGGGACAGGGTCTTTATCATGATGGACGGCAGGATCGAAGCAGAACGAAGCCGTCAGCAGGTGGAGGAAAGCGGAGAAAACCTGGAAGAACTGTTTTTCAGCATTACCGAAAAGGGGGATTGACATGGGTGCGATTTGGTATGTCATGCGGAAAACGGTGAAAAATGCCGTGGTGGATACCTTCCGTCATCCCGTTCGGCTGATTTTGTACGGGTTGATAGGGCTAAGTCTGGTGTATGCCATCGTCATGGGCTTTGTCCTGAACAGGGTGGACTATGATGTGGAAAAGGATACCAGAGTCTTATCGGGGGCGTATCTTGCCTTGCTGCACTTTATCAGTATCCCCATTATGCTCAAGGGGCTGAGCAGCGGTACCAGCTTTTTTTCCATGTGCGATGTCAACAACATTTTTACCGCACCGCTGTCCTCCAAAAAAATCCTGATTTACGGTGTGGGACGGCAGTTGGCAAGTATGCTGTTTCTGGTAGTATGCTTTTCCGCTTACGGCGGCATGGTTATGCGGGTGTTCCGTTTATCCATATCCAATGCTCTGCTGTTGGTGGGGGGCGTGCTGGTCATGCT
>ONUD01000011.1 GCA_900320925.1 uncultured Eubacteriales bacterium | reverse complement strand
CCAAGCACCTGATTATATTGGACATCTATGAAAACAATGCCTATGACATCCAGCAGGAATTGATCCGCAAACATGGCTCTGATTTATCCTTTGAGGTGCAGATTGCCTCTGTGCGTGACAAAAAGAAGCTGGAGCATATTTTCAAAAACAAAAACATTGATGTGGTCTTTCATGCCGCTGCCCACAAGCACGTGCCTTTGATGGAGAACAATCCCGAAGAAGCCGTGAAAAACAACGTATTCGGGACACTCAAACTGGCAGAGGTGGCGGACAAGTATCATGTCAAGAACTTTGTGCAGATTTCAACCGACAAGGCGGTCAACCCTACCAACATCATGGGGGCATCTAAACGCATTTGCGAAATGATTATCCAGATGATGGGACGGCGGAGCAAAACGAATTTTGTAGCAGTACGGTTCGGCAACGTGCTGGGGTCAAACGGCTCTGTGATACCGCTATTCAAGGAGCAGATTCGTACCGGCGGCCCCGTCACGGTGACGCACCCTGATATTATCCGCTACTTCATGACCATTCCCGAAGCTGTGTCACTGGTGCTGACGGCGGGCAGTCTTGCCAAAGGCGGGGAAATCTTCATTCTTGACATGGGCGAGCCTGTCAAAATACGGGTGTTGGCAGAAAATCTGATACGTCTTTCGGGCTTTAAGCCGGACGAGGATATCAAGATTGAATACACGGGTCTGCGTCCGGGGGAAAAGCTCTATGAAGAACTGCTCCTGAATGAAGAGGGCATTACCAAGACCGACAATAAAAAAATCTATATCGGCAAGCCCATTGAATTTGACAATGACACCTTCCTGCGGCATCTTTCCAAGCTGTATGTTGCCGCCCACCGCAACCAGAAAGAACGGGTGGAACAGCTCATTGCCGAAACTGTACCGACTTTCCACCATGCTGTCAACCAAGAAATCCCCCCTGCCCAAGAAACAGAGTAAAAAATTCCCCACAGTGGACAGCCCTGTGGGGAATTTCTTTATGTCAGCAAAAATAATCGCTCTGTATTCTGTTTGGCATGGACAAGCAGTTCCTGTAATTCGACATTCATGCACCTTGCCAGTTCTTTCGCCACATAGCGGATATTTTGCGGAACATTGATACGGTTCAGCCCTGTGATATTTTTCGGTGTCAGATACGGGGCATCTGTTTCCAGCAGAATCCTGTCAAGGGGAATGACAGAAACCGCCTTTCTCAGTTCGGCACCCCGTTTCGGGTCACAAATCCAACCTGTGATACCGATGGAAAATCCCATGGCAAGGTATGTTTCCAGCGTGGCTCGGTTTCCCGTGAAGCAGTGTACCACGGATTTGCCGCAGACAGCAGGATGTTTTTTGAAGCGTGCAACAAAGTCCTTTTCCGCCGCTCGTTCATGTAAAAACAGCGGTTTGTCCAGCTTTTCAGCCAAGCAGATATGCTTTTCCAGACAACGTATCTGGTTGTCCCTCTCCGAAAACATACGGTCATAGTCCAGACCGCACTCCCCGACTGCCACGATTCTCGGGTTTTGTGTCAGGATTGTTTCCATGCGGTCAAAATCCTCTTTTCTGGCACTGTCGGCATTGTGAGGATGGATTCCTGCCGTACCATAAGCATGGTGCGTCCTCACAAATCGGTCAATACGGTCATTTTCTTTCCGATTCGTGCCTGTCAGTATGCATATGATACCCTCCTGTTCCGCATCGGAGATAATTTTTTCAGGGTCGGGAAACTGCCTGCAAAACAGGTTCAGTCCTATATCATAATACTGCATAACAACCTCCTTACAGCACTTTGCTATACAAAAAACAGGTCAGCGGAATGTCCTTTTCATGCAGGCACAGTACAATGTCTTTTTCAAAATCCCGTGTAAAGCCACGCCTGTCATAGAATTGATAGGTACAGCCCGAATCAGTAAACAAATAAATGCATTTTCCTTTTTCACGCCGGGCAAGCTCCTCCACCAATGCCGTACCGATTCCCCTGCCATTCATGGTAGGGTCGACAGCAAGAAAATTCAGTTCCCCATCAGGAGAATTTTGCTGGCAAAACGCTTGAAGCATGGCACGGTTGGTTTCTTCATAGATATTCGCACCGCCCCTGAAAAGGAGTCCCATCAACCATTCTGCTGTCTTGATGAACAGCCTTGCCGACAGGGAGGGATACACTTTTTCTTCCCCCTCCATGTCGGCAAGCAGGACACCCACTATTTTGCCATCCGCGTAAGCCCCTATCATCTGTGTTGCCCTGAGCAGCTCCATGTACCAGAAATAGCGGCTGTACAGGGCAATTTCCAACGGCTTATCGGTGTAGCGGTCTACATTCATGCCGATACGGCAAAAGGCAATGGCTTTTTTGAAGTCCTTTTTTCTGAGTGCTTTCAGTTCCATCATGCGTTGTACAGGTTCATGGCTTTGTCGATATCGCCTGCCACCATGTATGCCACGGCATGGCGGGCATTCTCTACTGCCGTATTCAACTGTTTTTGTTCGGTCGCCGTGAAGTTTGACAGTACCCAGTCTGCTAAATCCCATTGTTCAGGCTTATGACCCACACCTAACTTGACTCTCGGAAACTGGTCACTGCCCGAAAGGTAAATGATATTCTTCATGCCGTTGTGACCGCCGTCACTGCCCTTTCTGCGAATCCGAAGCTTCCCGACATCAAGGGAAATGTCATCAAACAGAATGATGGTTCTTTCGGGCGGCACCTTGAAAAACTGCATGGCTTCCACGACTGCCTGACCACTGTTGTTCATGTAGGTGGACGGCTTCATGAGCAGGACTTTTTTATCTGCCATCACCCCCGTATTACAAAGGGATTTATAGCGAATTTTGTCCAGTCGGATACCTATATTGTCCGCCAGTGCGTCCACAGCCATAAAGCCGGCATTGTGGCGGGTATTTTCATATTTGCGGTCAGGGTTGCCCAGTCCCGCAATGATATATTCCACTCCGCTGAGCGGTTCTTTCTTCTTGAAAAACAAGGACAAATCCTCCTCATCTGGTCATGTTATACACCACGATGTCATACACCAGTCCGCCGCAAATGGCATAAAACGTGATGATGCCGCATATCAGAGAGCCGAAAATCCTCTTAACGGTCACGGCATCGTCTTTCAGCAGGTTTTTCACCGCCGTGCCGATAAAGTACGCTCCCAGTACAATGAGCGGGACAGCATAACGGATATTTTGTGTGCAGACCTGCGGATAGCGGAAGCAAAAGACATAGTAGGCAATGAAGATCACACCGTACAGCAGTCCCGTAAAGACTTTCATCGGCATATCCAGTTCACTGTTTTTCTTGCAGAAAAGATAGATCATGGCAACAAAGCCCACAAGACCCAGAATGACAGCCGCCCAGAAAAGCATGGCATTGAAGCCGCTGATATTCGGGAAGTTTCTCACGGCAATGCCCTCATCAAACAGAGAGGTCTTAAACAAACCTATCAAAGGATTGAATTCATCATATTTTCCGCCGTACATGGTGAACTGTTCCCCGACATCGCTGAACTGGTAGGCACTGAAATCAAACAGTCTTTGCCATACGGGAATGTTTCCCACATACTGCTTGGAGTTTTCGGACAGCTCCATGACATAGGTGAACGGCACACCATGGCTGATGTAGTTCCGCAGTGACCACCACAGTCCCAACGGACAGCATACGGCTAAAAATACCGCAAACTGCGTTACATACTGCCGTACATTTTTGTTTTCCTTGTCACGCAGGTTCTTGACAAACACATAAATGAACACAAATGCCACCGCCGGAGCTACCATCCATACCGACAGCTTTGTCATCATTCCCAGACCAATGCATAAGGCAATGAATATAATATACTTCATCTGATGATTCTTGTACCAGTAGATGGTATTCAGAATCGCTCCCAGCATAAAGGTAATGGAAAGAATGTCATTGTTAATGCTGCCTGCCATGATATAGA
The DNA here is from genome assembly GCA_900320925.1 of uncultured Eubacteriales bacterium. Taxonomy (GTDB): domain Bacteria; phylum Bacillota; class Clostridia; order Oscillospirales; family Acutalibacteraceae; genus UBA1213. Next base: position 4,981 of record ONUD01000011.1, on the reverse strand, counting down.
ATGTCGGGCAGAAGACAATCACAGCCGTTGCTGCGGCAAGGGAGATGCCTTTCAGACGGAGCTGGCGGAAAATCTTATAGGAAAGGATCATGCACAGCGTGGAATAGAACAGCGTCAGCAGCTGCACGTTCTCAAAAGCATGGGCATACTCGATACCGAGCAGCATTTGGATCCTGACCCATACAGCCGCCAAGAAATGGTGCAGGGGCGGATGGTAGAACTGATACACGGTTCGCACGTCAAAATCGGGCAGGGCATGATTTTTCAGCAGATATTCCATATAACCGAGATGACCGTGACCCTTTCCGAGCTGTGTGACATCGTGCTGCATGACCACCATCGGCACGGAAATGACATAGCACAGCCGGAACAGGAACCCTGCCGCCATGAGCAGCAATATGCCATTCCGCAATGTCAGCTTTCCCCTGACGCCCAGATAGATGAAAATGCCTGTCAGGACAGCCAGACCGAGGTTCAGGAAATGATAGGCATACTCCCCGGTGGTGAAAATCACGGCAAACAGTACCACTGCCGTCAGCACACCTGCCCCCATGATCCCGTAAGCAATCAGTCGGTTTTTCTTATCGTCTGCTGCTTCCCGCAGGGTATAAAAGCCTGCACAAAGTCCTAAGACAATGATGCCCAAGGACGGGGCAATCAGGGAAATGTAGGTCACACCGTCACCAAGGTTATTGCCCGTTGTCACGGTAAGGCAGAAAAAGCACAGCAGTGCCGCTGTAATGATGGGGTGGGCATAAATCATGCGAAACACCGTGATATAAAACGGTTCTTTGTCGGAGGCATTGCCGCCACTGTTATACAGGAACCGATCTCTCAGTCCTGCCAATTTTTCAGAAAACACACAGATCCCCCTTTCAATCTTCCTCTTCACTGTCCGCGAACGACTTGTAGGCAAAAATGAATGACGGCACCATGAACACCACACCCAATTCTGCCAAAAGGGAATTGGAAAGATTGCTTTGACTGCCGCCGATAATGGACACTAATGCCTTGGCAACAACGGTGGAATTGGTGATAAAGGAGATGCCTGCCACTGCCACCAGTGCGATGCCTATCAGTCCGAAAATGATGGACGAAACTAAAAACGGTTTATTTCTCATTGCAGTTCCCTCACTTTGTTTCATGGTATTCCTTTTCGGTATTCACGTTCCAGATATCATGCTTGTCATGCTTCCCCTGTTTGATAGCTTCTGCGGCACGGATGGCAGTCAGCATGGAATGATCCATATTATTATAGCGGTGCTGACCGTTTCTGCCGACACAGTACAAGTTCTGATACCCGTCCAGAAACGCTATCAAACGGGGCATTTCCGCATAGGTATCAAAATAAGCGGGATACGCCTTTTTAATTCTTTCCCTGTGAGAATCGAGGATATTTTCCGAACGGATAACCCCCATGCTTTCCAGTTCTTTGGCCGCCAGTGCAATACAGTCCTCGTCCGACAGGTTCCAGAAATCATCCCCTTCGGCACAAAAGTACTCTAAGCCAATCCATACTGTATTTTCAGGGTCTTTCACCATATACGGCGACCAGTTGTTGAAAATCTGTATCCTGCCCAGCTTCACGTTCGTTTCCTGTACATAGATCCAACAGTCCGGAACGATATTGCCCAGTGTTTTGATATCGGTCTGGTTTTGCAGGTTCATTCTGTCCACTAACAGTCCCACCGTCACAAAGTCACGGTACGGCAGTCCCTTGGCAATGTCATACATTTCTTTGGGAGGTTCTTCTCCCGTCATGCCGCATACAAGGTCTTTGACGGGCATGGACGAAATGAAAATATCTCCCTCAATCCTTTTGATTCCCTCCGGCGTTTCACAGACCACGGCTTGCACCCTGCCGTCCTTGCAGACAATCTCCTTGACCTTATGTTCCTTGAGCAGTTTTGCACCACGCTCCACAGCCCTGTCTGCCGCAATCTCCCAAAGCTGTCCGGGGCCATACTTCGGATACCAGAACTGTTCAATCAGAGAGGTTTCCACTTCCTTGTTCTTTTTCCCGAACGCTTTCGAGAACATATCTTTCAGCACCGCCCTGATGGACAGTCCTTTGACACGCTGAGAACCCCAGTCTGCTGAAATTTCCCTTGGGTGTCTGCCCCAGAGCTTTTCGGTGTAGCCCTCAAAGAACATACTGTACAGCTTCCTGCCAAAGCGGTTGATGTAGAAATTCTCCAGGGAATCCTCTTTTTTCTTGAACATGGCGGCTTTCATATAGCTGAATCCTGCCGCCATGGTAGTAGCGAATCCCATATTCTTAATTGTTGAAGCCGACATTCTCACAGGATAGTCAAAAAAATGCTTTCGATAGTAGATTCTCGACACCCTGTCACGCACCAGCATGACTTGATCTTCTTTATCGGGGGCAGGGCCGCCTTTAACAAGTGGTTTTTCCCTGCCAAGCTTCTCATCGTCAAAGGAATTTTCTCCCTGTATCGGCATCAGGTCGCTCCACCACTGCATGACTTCATCACTCTTGGAAAAGAAACGGTGACCGCCAATATCCATCCGGTTGCCATGATAACGAACCGTCTGTGAAATACCGCCTATCACCTTGGTTTCCTCCAGGATTGTTACCTCAAAATCGTGTTCCTTTTCTTTCAGCAGTTCATTGGCAGCCGTCACTCCCGCAGGACCTGCCCCTATTATAATCACTTTCTGCATTTTTTTCTCCCCTTTATTGTGCATAACAAACAAAAAATTCATCAACATCTATGATTCCTATTGTAATTCAAATACCCTCAAATGTCAACCGCCAAATCGAAAAAGTCCTGAGCCGCATAGACCCGAACAAGTTTTAGTTGCCAGTGCAGGAGGCTTGTGGTACAATGAAACTATCCAAGAAACGGAGGGTTTTGCTATGTCAGAAAAAAGTGAAGCATTCAGCCAACTGCGTGAAGCATGTTTGCAGTGCCGGAAATGCGGTCTCTGCTCTACACGCACGAATGTGGTATTCGGTACGGGAGTGGACAATGCAGAGGTGCTGTTCATCGGAGAAGGCCCCGGAGAAAACGAGGATCTTCAGGGAGAACCGTTTGTCGGGCGGGGCGGCCAGCTGCTGGATAAAATGCTGGCGGCTGTCGATCTTGACAGAAAAAAGAACATCTATATTGCCAACATCGTCAAGTGCCGCCCCCCTCAGAACCGTGACCCTCTCCCCGAAGAACAGCAGCAGTGCATCCAATGGCTGCGGGAGCAGTTCAAGATCCTCAGACCTAAAATTATTGTCTGTCTGGGAAGAATCGCCGCTGCCAAAATCATCAAGCCTGATTTCAAGATCATGAAAGAACATGGGATCTTCTTTGAAAAAAACGGGGTTTTGATGATGGCGATCCTCCACCCTGCCGCCCTGCTCCGCAATCCCAACAACAAGCCCGCTGCCTTTGAGGACTTCCTGAAATTGCAGGAAAAAATCAGGGAAGTCTGCGACCATACCTATGAACAGGAAATTTCCTGAAATATGCCTTTACATTTCAGCCAAATCGTTGTAAAATGAAGAAAAGATATTTTTTAAAGATAGGAGTTATGGATGATGAAAATTATGGTTGAAACCTCTGCACGCCACGTACACGTGACACAGGAAACGCTGGAAACGCTGTTCGGCAAGGGTGCTGAACTGACCAAGAAGAAAGACCTCTCTCAGCCCGGACAGTTTGCCTCTTTTGAAAAGGTGACGGTTGTCGGTCCGAAAGGCGAGTTGGTCTGTTCCATACTGGGTCCTGTGCGTCCCGAAAATCAGGTGGAAGTATCGCTGTCGGAAGCCCGCAAGCTCGGCATTGCCGCTCCTGTCAAGGAATCGGGCGATGTCAAGGGTACCCCCGGCTGCAAGCTCATCGGCCCTGCCGGTGAAACAGAGATCGCATACGGCGTCATTGCCGCTCAAAGGCATATCCACCTTGATCCCAAGACCGCAGAAGAATTCGGTCTGAAAGACAAGCAGATTGTGAGTGTCGCTACCGGCAAGGACGGCAGAAAGCTGGTATTCGGTGATGTGGTTGTCAGGGTCAGCACCAAATATGCTCCTGCCATGCATATTGACACGGATGAAGCGAATGCTGCCTGCGGTCCTGTTGAAGGCGATATTATCGTTTGAGCGGGTCTGATTCATGGTTGGAGGAAATCATGAAACAAGCTGCCGTCATTCTGACCGTTCTGTTCTGCCTGCTGTCCGTCAGTCCTACGGCACGGGCAGAAGAACCTGTTTCACTTTCTCTGACCATCGGAGAGGACGTGCAGGCCGGAAAGGCATTTGACCTGCACCTCTCTGTGCAAAGCCCTGTGCCTGTGGGCGTTGCACGCGTACACTTCACATATGACGGTGAGGCACTCACACTCAAAAGCATTACAACCGCCCATGCGGATGACAAGGTGGTATACAACCTCCTGTATGGGGAAGCGGATATCATTTATTTTCCGCAATCGCAAGGGGACATTCTCCTGCACTGCAAGCCCGCTGATACACAAACAAGGGAATACACGTTTGAAGCTTCCTTGGGGGAAGTCGGGGATGTTAGTGCCTGCTATCTCCAGACAGGGGAAAGCTGCCGCTTTTCTCTGCATATCAGTGAAAGCAGTGCCGTGATCCGTCAACAGGCTTCTGCTTCTTCCCGCTCCTCCTCCACAAACAGCCGTCCCGTTTCTCAAAAGGAATCCTCTGCCAAGGCGGATAAGTCCCCGTCTTCTCAACAAACGGCCATTCCCTCCTCTGACAAAGAGGAACTGCCTTCGGAAACGGCTGACACCGAAGAAGAGGTATCCGAGCAGGCCGCCATCTACCGTGTCATCCACGAAGAAAAGCCTGCCGACCAGAATCATTTTCTTCTGTTTGCAGGAGGATTGCTCCTTCTTGCCGTGTGTCTGGGTGCCGTCTATCGAAAAGGCTTCCGAAACGGCAAGGAAACTCAGAAAAAAAGCAATAAATCTTAATGCTCCTGCAAGCTTCTTTGCAGGAGCTATTTTT
>ONUD01000041.1 GCA_900320925.1 uncultured Eubacteriales bacterium | reverse complement strand
CCATCAAAATAAAGACAATGCCAAAGACCACCCCTCCTGCAAAATTGCTGGTTGACATCTCCTGACGGGCATCCGCAGGGTGCAGAGGATCCACATACAATTGGATAATATCCCCTTGATGTGTCGTGCTATTGACCGTCAGTCTTTGGGACTGATAATTCAGCCCATGATAATCATACCGGGCATAGGCATAATAATGCGTTGTTTTGTGCTTACGGCTTCCCGAACGCTGTGACCACACACGGGTACAGGTTCCGTAAACAGGTTCCGCCCTCTGGAGAAAGCTGTCATTCTCCATCTTGCTGCTGATAGTCGAACACAGTACGATAATGCCTACTATGACAAATATCAGCGGAAAGATGATAACAATCACAGGTACATGGCCGTTTCTTCTTCTGCGTCCCGAATAATTGCTGTTGACACGATTCATTTCTCACAACTCCCAAGGTTCTTTATATTTTGGCTTTCTCATGTGCTTTACGAAAAATACCATAATCGCAATCCCTACCACGATAAACACGCCCAATGCAATCACCACGGCAATAAACGCACCATTCCCCATTGGCTGGCGGGCATCCTGCGGATTGGCAGGGTCGATATAAACCGTAATGACACTGCCGATATGGTCAGCACTGCTGACACTCATATCTTTTGCCGTGTACAAGGCTCCGTTGTATTCATAGCGGATATTGGCATGATAGGAAGTCGTGGTATCTCCGTCACTGTCCGTTGAAGTCGTTTCCCAAATCTCCGTACAGCTGGCATTGACAGGGACTGCCGTCTGCATAAATTTGTCACTTTCCAGTTTATCCCTGACAACAAAAATCAGTGCGACACTGCCTGCAATGATAAACAATAACGGAAGAATCATAAAAAATTTCGGCATACGGTTGCTATTCACATATTTTCCCTCCTTTCATTCAACATTAATTTTTCTTCAACATCAGCAACAGCACGACAGTGCCAAGAAATAAAAAACATCCTCCCATTTTTAATTCAGAAGCCAATTCTAACGGTTGCAACTCCAAACGAAAATCATTCGGGTCAGACGGATTAATATAAATTCTCCACTCTTCGCCTTCCATGATATCAATAATCCCTGTCCTTGCATCCTTTTCATAGATTTTTCCCTGATATTCATATTTCATCCGAACTTTTTTGGAAGCGTTGTCAAAGCTGATATCTGTACAGACGGCTGTCACGGCAACCGCATTGTTTTCAAAGCGTTTTTCTTGTTCCATTCGTACTGTACCGGCAACGACAGAAGCAATGCCTGCTCCCAGGAACAGCAGCGTTACTATCCAAAGAATACGATTGATAGGCTTTCACTCCTTTCTGAACAGAAAACCAAACCCGACCCCAAACAGGGAGAACAAGCCTCCCATGCACATGGCAGGAAGACAGCCGAAATAGTCGATGGCTTCACGGCACTGGGCAGGGCTTTGCGGATCTATGTATATGGTATACTTTTCACCTGCATGAAATGTTCTGTTTTCGTTGTCAACCGTCATGGTATAAGGAATATTACGGTACTCATAGCGAATTTCCGCATAGCGGTGTGTATGCTTGGAACCTGTTTTGTAGACTCTCAGACAGTCGGCCTCCACCGTAACGGCACGGCTCGCAAAGTCGTTGGTATCCATGACAGACCTTGCACCGAAATAAAAGCAGACAATGGCTCCTCCCAAAAACAAAATCAGACATACCCATGATGCCATAGAAAATCTTTTTTTCTTTCTCATGGTGTTATCCATGCCAATCTCCTCCGTTGTAAAACTGATTCGGATCATAGCTGTTCTGAGGAGGGGGCGGCGGTGAAAACGGTCTGCCGTTGGAAGCAGGCATACGGGCATTGCGGCGATGTCTTGGACGCACGGTAATAGAGCTTAGGGATACCCCCATTGTTCCGACAATGACCATGATGATGGCCGTCCACCACATGGAGGTAAATCTTTCATTATCCCCATCCCCATACAGCCATTGTTCAGGATGTTCAGGCAGGATTTTGGCAGTGAGTACTGTGCCGGTCTTGACGCCCTCATTCACTTTCATTTTATGACAGGTATAGCTCTGCCCGTTATAGGTATATTCTCCGTTGGCATAGTAATGCTTTATTACCGTTGCTTTTCTTTTATTTGAAATGAAGCTGTTTTTCTTTCTGCTTGATTTGATACGGGTGGTTGTGTGCCAGACCTCGGTACAGCGAACCGATACTTCTACGCCATGCTCCTGTATTTCTTTGGCAAAGTTGATTTTCTGAAACACGTACACCACAAATAAGATGGCTCCTATCAAGATCACTGCCATCATGATATAAGAGATTCTTTTTCTGTGTTTGCTGAGGGTTCCCCATCCTGTCCCGTTTAGCTGTTGGTTCATAGCCATTCTCCTTCGATGTTTGAATGATACGATTATACCATATTTTTGCTTTCGTATCATCGTATAATACTGACTTTTCAAGAAAAAAAGTTGCAATTCTCCAACGTGCCAAAAAAGGACTCCCGCCATGCCGAAACATGACGGGAGTGAAGGTAATGTGAAATGAAAGAATCACTCGTAGATTTTGGAAACAACGCCTGAACCAACGGTTCTGCCGCCCTCACGGATAGCAAAGCGAAGTCCTTCTTCCATAGCAACAGGTGTAATCAGCTCAACGTCCATGTTGACGTTATCGCCGGGCATACACATCTCTGTACCTTCGGGAAGATTGATAACACCGGTAACGTCTGTGGTTCTGAAATAGAACTGGGGACGATAGTTGTTGAAGAACGGTGTATGACGGCCGCCTTCATCCTTTGTCAGAACGTAAACCTGACCCTGGAACTTGGTGTGAGGATGAACGGAACCGGGCTTTGCCAGCACCTGTCCACGCTCGATCTCTGTCTTCTGGACGCCACGGAGCAGAACACCAACGTTGTCACCTGCTTCAGCATACTCAAGAGTCTTTCTGAACATCTCAAGACCTGTAACAACGGTTTTTCTCTTTTCTTCGGAAAGACCAACGATTTCCACTTCTTCAGAAACCTTGATGCGGCCTCTTTCCACTCTGCCGGTAGCAACGGTACCACGACCGGAGATCGTGAACACGTCTTCCACGGGCATAATGAAGGGCAGGTCGGCCAGACGGTCGGGAGTGGGGATATAGTTGTCGACAGCATCCATCAGTTCCCAGATGCACTT
>ONUD01000174.1 GCA_900320925.1 uncultured Eubacteriales bacterium | reverse complement strand
AAATCTTCGACTACTATCTTCTTAGGAAAAAGTGAAACATTAACATATTCCATGCAACCTCAAAGTACTTTTAATGAACAGGTGACATGGAGTTCAAGTAATAAACAAATTGCCAGCGTTTCCAACGGAAAAATAACCGCTAAAAGTGTTGGGACAGCAACTATAACCGCTAAAAGCGATAACGGAAAAACCGCATCTTGTACCGTTACTGTTACCGCAACCGTATCAGGCATCTCTCTCAACAAATCTGCTACTGTTCTTGGCATCGGGGAAAGTGATTCATTAAAAGCCACACTGTTACCAGAAGGAGTAACGGACCACAACCTTACATGGACTTCTTCAAATAAGAACATTGTCAGCGTTTCGAATGGTAAAATAACAGCACAAAAAATTGGCACTGCATCTATCACGGTAAAAACAAGCAACGGTAAAACTGCCACTTGTTCAGTGACTGTAAAAAATGCACCATCTAAAGTGACAGTTACAAAAGATATGGTAACTCTCGGTGTAGGCGAAAAATACACTTTAGGTTCGGGAATCAATGATAGTGCAGGCTGTGCCACACGTATTTTCAGCACCAGCAATGCCAATATCGTAAGATTAACACGTACCACTTGGCAAGGAGAACTTGTCGCAGTAAAACCAGGTATTGCCTATATTACCGTCAAAACCTATAACGGTAAGACTGCCACTTGCAAAGTAACCGTTAAAAACGCTCCCTCAAAGGTTTCCATTACCAAAGGAATTGTAACACTTGGAGTAGGTGAAAGCTATAGCATCAGTTCCAGTATCCCTGATGGCACGGGTGCAGCTAAACGTACATTCAGAACCAGCGATACTTCTGTTATCCAAATGACAAAAACTGATTGGACAGGTAATTTTAAAGCATTGAAGCCTGGAGTTGCTTATGTAACAGTAAGACTGTATAATGGCAAAGAAGCCAGTTGCAAGGTAACCGTAAAAGCTGTTCCATCCAAAGTGTCGTTGAACAAAGGTGTTTTATCACTTGGAGTAGGTGAAACATATCAATTAAATGCTGTACTTCCTGCCAATACAGGAGCGGCTAAACGTATATTCCGTACAAGCAACTCCTCTGTCATCAAAATGACCAAAATCGATTGGGAAGGTCAATTCACAGCTGTAAAACCAGGAATCGCCTATGTTACTGTAAGACTTTATAACGGCAAAGAAGCAAGCTGTAAAATCACTGTAAAAGCAGCACCAAACAAAGTATCACTTAACAAAACAACTATTACTCTCGGTGTTGGTGAAACTGCTCAGTTGAGTGCCATTATTCCCTCCAATTCTGCTGCTGCCACGCGTACTTTCTATTCAGGCAACAGTAGTATCGTCAGAATGACTTCTACAAACTGGATTGGAAAATTTACCGCCATAAAGATTGGTACAACGTATGTGAGCGTAAAGCTTTATAACGGTAAAACTGCCAGTTGCAAAGTAATTGTAAAAGAACGAGCCGGTTCTTATTCCTTCGGTTTTGATCAAAACGAGCGAAATATCTTATTAAAAGTTGGTGAAACAAGAAAATTTAATATATCATTTAATAATGATACATATAGCAATAATGTTATCTTTCAAGCAGAGAATAATTGCTTGAAAATCATAGCACAGGATGAAACATCTGTCACCGTTAAAGCTGTCAAGCCCGGAAGCACATCTGTTTATACCAAGCTGCGTGACAATGATTATGATATCCCTGTTACCTTTCAAGATTATGATAATACCGACCCTCAGCGTTGTCACATCTTTATTCCTGATCCATCAAACAACAACCAACCAATCATATTTGAAACTCTGAAATCTGATGCACCTAATAGTGTAGGTGGTGTAGATGTGATTATACGATATTATAATAATTCTAATAAAAAGATTAAGTATGCATATTTTACTGTTCAAGCTTATAACGCAGTAGATGACCCTGTACAATGTACCATCAGAGATACCTCTGTGAGAAATTTGTATTATACAGGTCCTATTTTACCCAAAGTAGGTGTCACCGGATATTGGAGCAATGTTTGGTATAATTATTCAATAAGATATTGTAAATGGATAACCGGAAAGTGTAGTGTTGAATACATGGACGGCACAAGCGTCAAATTCTAAAAAAAGGGGAAACCGCTGATTGAGCGGCTTCCCCTTTTTTATAGACGGCTGTTGAGAAAGTCCTTGATTTCCTGCTGTGTAGAGAGGGACATGACAGCGGCGGTAATGGTATCGGCCTGCTGCTTTGTCCAGCGAGCAATGCACTTTCTGACCCGCAGCACGCTCGGTGCAGACACGCTGAACTCTGTCAGACCGAACGACACCAGCAAGGGAATCATCATGGGGTCAGCCGCTGCTTCTCCGCACATCCCCACAGGAATATGATGTTCATTTGCCGCCTTGATAATGGTTTGTATCATTCTCAGCACGCTCGGCTGGAAAGCGGAATACAGGTAAGCCACATTGCTGTTTCCCCTGTCTGCTGCCATGGTATAGCCTGTCAGGTCATTGGTACCGATACTGAAAAAGTCTGCCTCCTCTGCCAGCAAGTCGGCAATCATCCCGGCAGCGGCTGTTTCCATCATGATACCGACTTTGATATGCTGATCAAAGGGGATATGCTGGCTTTCCAGCTCCGCCATCAACTCTTTGACAAGTGCCTTGCCCTCTCTGACCTCTTCCACGCACGTAATGAGAGGAAACATGATACTGACATTCCCAAAAGCACTGGCCCGCAGAATGGCACGAAGCTGTGTCCTGAACAGTTCACGGTGCTTCAGGCAGTAACGGATAGCACGGAAGCCCAGAAAAGGATTCTCCTCCTTTTCCATGGCAAGGCAGGGAATGTTTTTGTCACCGCCAATATCCAGTGTTCTAATGATAAGAGGACGGCAATCAAGCGTCACTGCCGCCTTTCGATAGGCTTCCAACTGTTCTTCTTCGGTAGGAGCGACAGTTTTATCCATGAACAAAAACTCTGTCCTGAAAAGTCCCACCCCTTCGCCGTCCGCTTCCAGCACTTTGACTGCATCTTCCGGCTTTCCGATATTACAGACTAATGCATACACCATCCCGTCAGCCGAAGCTGTAAGTTTTCCACGGAATTTTTCCAGTTCTCTTTGTTCCTGCAAAAAAAGTTCCCGTTTGTTGCGGCTGTTTGCCAGCTGTGTTTTGTCAGGAGATAAGATAATCTCTCCTGTGCTGCCGTCCACAATGACCTGTTCCCCGTTTTGGACAGCAGTCATCATATGCGGCACACCCATCACCGCAGGAATTTCCATCACTTTGGCAAGGATGGCACTGTGAGATGTGTCACTGCCCGTTTCGGTAATGATACCCACAATATGTTCCTTCCGGATTTCCGCCATCATGGAGGGGGGCAGTTCCTTGGCACAAATCACGGTATCAGTAGGAAGTTCTGACAGACTGACTGCCTGAACTCCCAACAATGCCCGAAGCACTCCCGACTGCACATCTTTGACATCAGCCGCTCTCTGTTTTGTCATATCATCCTCTGCGGCTGAAAACACCTGTATCAACTGACGGCATACATATTCAAAAGCCGCTTCCGCACATTCTCCGTCATGAATCCGCTTCTCCGTTTCTCCCCAAAGGAGGGGATCTTTGGCAAGGGTGATATGTCCCCGCAGAATGTCTGCTTCACTGTCACCCATGTTTTGTTGCATCTTATTGGCCTGCACCTGTGTATCACTGCAAAACTGCCTGACAGCATCATAAAAGCGTTTGGTTTCCGCTTCCGTATCTGTCACCTGTCTGGGTGTATAGGCAAGTGTGTGTTCCTCCATCCGATACACTCTGCCGATACCGATTCCGCTTGAAACACCTGTTCCTTTTGGCATGACATTCACCCTCCTTGTACGAGTTTTTCAAAAACATCCTGTATTGTTTCCTTTTTGGCAAGTCTCTTTGAAAATGCCGTAGCATTCCCGCAAGCGGCTCCTAACTGCAAGGCATAGTGGTAATCCGCTGTCTGCTCATATCCGGCAAGAAAGCCTGCCACCATGGAATCCCCTGCACCGACAGTATTCAGCACCTTTTGTCTGAGTGTATGGGAATGGTAGGTCTTTCCATCTTCCGCAAGCAGCACTGCCCCCTCTCCTCCAAGAGACACAATGACATTCCTTGCCCCCTGCTCCATCAGTGATTTTGCACACCTTTCCATGTCCTGGAAATCCCTCACCTCTCTGCCAAACAGCTCCGAAAGTTCCTGACGGTTCGGCTTGATGAGAAACGGCTGGTACGGCAGGCAGTTCAACAGCAGCTTTTGTGTGGCATCCACGACAATCCGCACCCTCCTGCCACCAATCCGCTCCAGTATCCTTTCATATGCCGTATCACAAAGCGTTTTCGGAATGCTTCCTGCCAGTACGATGGTGTCACCGTCACGGATGGCATCCGTTTTTTGGAGAAGCTGCTCGAAATCATGCTTGGCAATGCGAGGACCTTGTGCATTGATCTCGGTTTCCGTGTCTGCCATGAGCTTGACATTGATTCTGGAAATACCGTCTTTCAGCCTGATAAACTCCGAGCATATCCCCCGTTCTTTCAGTCCCTGTTCGATGGCTTCCCCCGTAAAGCCTGCGGTAAACCCCCATGCGGTGCTTTGGACGCCCAGTTCTGCAAGGATACAGGATACATTGATTCCCTTTCCGCCAATTGTATATTCTTCCTCAATCGTACGGTTGGTCATGCCGCTGACAAACCTGTCCAAATGCACCACATAATCCACAGAGGGGTTCAGTGTCAGTGTATAAATCATCGTGTCCTCCTTAAACAAGTTCCCCCATGCACATACACGGGGGAATTTT
>ONUD01000040.1 GCA_900320925.1 uncultured Eubacteriales bacterium | reverse complement strand
GGAGAAAAAGCGTCTGGAATGTGCCATCATGATTAAGGCAGCCTTGGCAGACATGAATGAAGAAAACTCTTCCTGTGACGGAGAGGACTGTTTTGTGGCGTGCTGCTGATTCGTGAAAATTTCATCAAATCGGCTGCCGATTGCATAAAACCTCCTGTTGCGGACAAACTATGATTATCCCGATAAAAGGAGGATAACAGTATTATGCTTGATAAACTTTCTTTGATTTTGCTGATTATTGGCGGACTCAACTGGGGTTCTGTCGGCATTTTCCAGTTTGATCTTGTGGCATGGCTCTGCGGCGGTCAGACGGGCATTGTCAGCCGAATTATCTATACGCTGGTAGCCTTGTCTGCCATCTGGTGCATTTCCCTGCTGTTCAGGGAAAGGGACTCCACACCCACACTGTCTGCTACCTGACAAAAAAACCGCTGTGTCATCACAGCGGTTTTTTATTATGCATCCGTCTTTTGCGGCACAATGGTCTGAACAATCTCGGCAGGCTCCTCTGATTCATCCGTCACGGCATAGCCACAGCCCTCTGTATGGCAGAAAATGACAGGCTTTTTCCCTTTTTTGCGGAAAAGCACGGCACCGCACTGCGGGCATTTTTCGGTTGTGGGTTCGTACCATGAAACAAAATCACAGTTCGGATAGTTCATGCACCCATAGAACACCCTGCCCTTTTTGGTATTCTTCACAACCACGTTCCCGCCGCACTTCGGACACGGTACATCTTTCAGGACTGCCACGATCTTCACAATATTTTTGCAGTCGGGATATCCTGAACAGGCCACAAATTTGCCGTATCTGCCGAATTTCACCACCATCGGTTTGCCGCACTTGTCGCATACTAAATCGGTCTTGTCCTCTTCCAGTTCGATTTTGACACCTTTCATTTCTTCCTTTGCCTGCTTGAGGGTATCGGCAAAGTCCCCGTAAAAGTCTGTCAGAAGCTGCACCCAGCCATACTTGCCCTCTTCCACGGTATCGAGATTTTGTTCCATCTGGGCAGTAAATTTGACATTCACGATTTTCGGGAATCGTTCTTCCATCAGTTTAGTTGTAACCTCTCCCAATTCAGTAGGATAGAGGGTTTTATTTTCTCTCCGGACATACTCTCTGGAAGTGATAGTAGAGATAGTGGCGGCATACGTGGAGGGTCTGCCGATACCATACTCTTCCATGGCTTTGATCAGTGACGCTTCCGTATAGCGTGCAGGGGGCTGGGTAAAGTGTTGGTTAGGGGTCATCTCCTTGACTCTAAGAGGCATATCCTTGGACAGTTCGGGCAGTTCGGATTCTTTTTCTTCCTCAGCCGTGTCCCTGCTTTCCACATACAGCACCGTGTAGCCGTCAAAATCCACAACATAACCGGATGCCTTAAACAGGTAATCGCCCACGGTAATATCCGCCTGTGTGGTCTTTTGGATGCACTCCGCCATCTGGCAGGCAAGAAAGCGTTCCCATATCAGCTTGTACAGCTTATACTGGTCATTGGAAAGGCTTTCCTTGATACTGTCGGGAGAAAGATTGACATCGGTGGGACGGATGGCTTCATGACCATCCTGTGCATTGGAGCGGGATTTAAAATGGCGATGCCCGTCTTTGGGAAGATACTGGCTGCCCCATGTCTTTTGGATATACGTTTCGGCAGCGTCCAGTGCATCCTCCGACAAACGCAGGGAGTCGGTTCTCATATAGGTAATCAGACCTACGGCACCCATATCCTGAAGTTCCACCCCCTCATACAGTTCCTGAGCCACTTTCATGGTACGTTTGGACTGGAATCCCAGTTTGCGGGACGCTTCCTGCTGGAGAGTGGACGTAATAAACGGGGGTGCCGGCTGTCTTTTGCGGGTACCGTGCCGTAATTTAGAGACAAACGGCTGTGCCTCCTTGAGTTCATTCAGGATAGTTTCTGTCTGCTGTTGGCTTGTCAGCTTGATTTTTCCCTCGGCATTGCCATAAAATGCGGCAGAAAATGCCTTGCGGCTTCCCTTGGGGATGAACTTTGCATCAATGCTCCAATATTCTTCCGGCTTGAACGCCCTGATTTTTTCCTCCCTGTCGACCACAATTCTGACTGCCACCGACTGCACACGTCCGGCGGACAGTCCCTTGCGTATCTTCTGGGAAAGGAACGGACTGAGCTTGTAGCCCACAAGACGGTCAAGAATACGTCTTGCCTGCTGGGCATTGACCAGATCAATGTCAATTTTACGGGGAGCATTCATGCCGGCACTGACACCTGTCTTGGTAATTTCATTAAATGTCACTCTGTTGCTGTCATTCAGATCCAGTCCTAAAAGATAAGCAAGATGCCATGAAATCGCTTCTCCCTCACGGTCAGGGTCAGTCGCAAGATAGACATAGTCACTTTTTTCCGCCAGCTTCACCAAATCATCTGCCAATTTTTCCTTTCCCTTGATAATTTCATACTTTGGTGCAAACTTCTTTTTTATATCAACACTCAGCCGATTGGGATTCAGGTCACGGATATGCCCCATGGAGGCAACGACCTCATATCCCGTGCCAAGATACTTTTTAATAGTTTTCGCCTTGGCAGGCGACTCTACGATGACAAGTTTTGACATAATTTCCTCCGACAAACTTATTTTCTGATATAGCGTTTTCCTGCAATCTGCTGCACCAGTCCTGACAGTTCCAATTCCGTCAGAGCAGCGGTGATGCGGTTCATATCCAATGCCACCTGTTCACTGATGTCATCCGCATCGACAGGTACATCCGAAATTGTATGATACACCATAAGGGCATTTTCTGTCAACTGTTCCTGCAAATTTTTTTCCTTCTTTTCGCTTTGAGGGAGAGGTGCCGTGACATGACCTGTTTTCTGTGCATACCAATCCAGTATTTCCGTATGGTTGGTGATTGGCTCTGCATCGTTTTGGAGAAGCTCCCGAATCCCGTCAAACTGGAAGTTGGGGAGCGATGGTTCCGCCACAAACAGTTTTCTGCCGTATTGCAATACATCCCGTGCCATAGAAAGAGACCCGCTGTTTTTGCCTGCCTGTGCGATGAAAGCACAATCACATATGCCGGCCATGATACGGTTACGCTGGATAAACGTATAATGCTTTGATTCCATATAAGGGGGATATTCCGAGATAATCGCTCCTTTTTCGGCAATTGCCTTTCTCAATTTCTTGTTTTTGAGCAAGCCTTTCTGATTCAGTCCGCACCCCAGTACACAAACGGTAATGCCGTCCATGCATAAAGCTCCCATGTGTGCTTCGGTATCAATGCCCTCTGCACCGCCGCTGATCACGATGGTTCCATGCATGGCAAGCCCTGCCGCCACGTCAAAGGCAATTTTCCTATTTTCAGAAGCGGCCTCTCTTGAACCGGCAATGGCGGCACACAAAGTATGTTCCGTGTCAGGCAGCGTTCCGTTGACGTACAGCAGAACGGGAGCATTATCAATTTGCCGAAGCCTGCGGGGGTATTCCTCATCGAACAGCGAAATCACCCGATAGCCAAACTGTCGGCAGTCAGAGGCAATCTTTCTGGCATACCGCAGGTCATGTGCCGTCAGCTTCCATATCATATGCTCTGTAAACAGCTTTGTTTCACGCAGCATTTTTTCATTGGCAAAAAAGATGTCCTCCGGCTTCTCGAACACATCAAAAATGTCACCGATTCCCGACTTGTTGAATCCCAGACAATCCTGAAGCCATATCCAGATAACCTCCCTGTCGTTCAAAACAGCTCACTCCCGATTCTGAAGTTCATAGAGCAATATTGCCGCTGCCGCCGCTGCATTCAGGGATTCCGCCCTTCCCGTCATCGGTATCCTCACACGCCTGGCACAAACCCGGATCGTTTCCTCCTTCAGACCATTTCCCTCGTTGCCGATCAGCATGACACCGCCCTGCGAAAAATCCATTTCTGCAAGACTGTCCGCTTCATGAGGGGTAGAGGCATAGGTCATGATACCCTTTTCGGTAAGGGCGGCCATATATTCCGTGAAGTCCTCCACAATGGTCACGGACAACCGAAAAATAGCCCCCATACTGCCTCTGACAACTTTAGGAGAGTAGATATCACAGCAGTCCTGCGACAGAATCACACCATTGACACCGAGTGCTTCGGCAGTACGCAGGATGGTTCCCATATTGGAGGGATCCTGAATCCGTTCCAATGCGGCATAACGCTCTTTTCTTTTTATTGTATACGATAAACTGTTTTTGTCAAGTGTTTTGAATACACACAATAATCCCTGTGGGGAATCGGTATCAGAAATTCTCTTTAAAAGCTGTTCGCTGACTTCCTCTTTCCTCTCGCAGACAGCCGCAATGCAGGAAAATTCCTCTGCATATTTTTCTCTGCCCTTTCGGGTATAGAGCAGCAGCTTGACATTGGCACCCGACTGCACGCCATCACGGCACAATCTTGCTCCCTCTGCCACAAAGCATTGCTGTTCTTTTCTGTAGGCGGCACTTGACAGCAATTTTGCCGTCTGTTTCATTATTTCATTGTCCCTGCTTGTAATCATACTCCTCCACTCTTTCTCGAATCATCAGTGCCGTCTGGGCAACGGTCATGCGGTTTTCTTCCACGATGATGTCGGCATACGTTTCATACAAAGGGACTCTTTCTTCATATAAGTCTTTCAAGGTCTGTCCCTGACGGATGGCAACGCCTCTTTTGGCAAGATTGCCGAGCCGCCGTTTAATGACGGGATACGGCAGTTTGAGATAGACGACAATCCCGATATGTTTCAGATGTTCCATTGCCTGCTTGCCATAGACAGCACTCCCGCCTGTAGCGATGACGGTTTTCTGCACGCTCACAGAAGCAATGACCCTGTTTTCAATGGCTTCAAAGCCGTCCAGTCCCTCCTGCCCGATAATTTCACTGAGCATTCGGTTTTCCTGTTCCTGTATCAGCAGGTCGGTATCCAGAAAGCGGTAGCCCAGTATTTTGGCCAGCACCACTCCCACGGTACTCTTGCCGCACCCGGGCATACCAATTAGCACAATATTTTTCATTTCTCATTCCCCACTAATAAAAAAGCACCCAAGCTGTTGACACTCAGGTGCATTGGTTGATTCGATTAAAGAGCAGCCTTTGCCTTTTCCACAAGAGCTGTAAAGCCTGCCGGATCAGCAATTGCAATTTCGGAAAGCATTTTTCTGTTCAGAGTAATGCCTGCCTTTTTCAAACCGTTCATGAACGTAGAGTAGTTCATGTCATTTGCCTTACAGCCGGCAGAGATACGGGTAATCCAAAGTCTTCTGAAATCTCTTTTTTTCTGCTTGCGTCCGATATAGGCATAGTTGCCGCTTTTCATAACGGCTTCTTTTGCCATTTTAAAGTGCTTGCTTTTTGCACCCCAATAGCCCTTTGCGAGCTTCAGTACCTTTTTTCTTCTTTTGCGTGTTGCCAACGCACCTTTTACACGTGCCATGTGATGTACCTCCGATTAGTAATTATTGATAAGGAATAAGCTTCTTAATGGCTGCCACATTGGTCTTGTCAGCCACCACGGTTTTTCTCAGACCTCTTTTTCTTTTGGTGGTCTTTTTGTTCAAGATATGGGTTTTATTTGCGTGTGCACGAATAACCTTTCCGGTTTTTGAGAGCTTAAAACGTTTTTTTGCTCCGCTGTGAGTCTTGATTTTAGGCATAGTAAGCGTCCTCCTTGATTTTTGCTTATTTGTTCGGCTTCGGTGCCAGGAACATCAGCATACTG
>ONUD01000230.1 GCA_900320925.1 uncultured Eubacteriales bacterium | reverse complement strand
GTTCGGACACGTCCATGTATCGGAACGCTGTTCAAGCGGTGTCACTTCCACGTCAATCTTCTTTTTGCCAAATGCGGAGGTAGTTTCTTTTATCTTGGAATGTTCCGTGGAAACGGGATTGACCTGAGCATTGACGGGCATTTTCTTGGGAGCGGGAGAAGCCGTTGCTTTCCGTGAAGAGGTACGTGATTTAGGTGTAGGAGGTGGTGCGACAGGCGTGGAAACAGGCGGCTCTTCATATTTCACAGTAGTGGTGCCTGCACCGCTGCCAAAGTTGTAAGAATCGGAATCTGCATCGAATCTCATGGGGGCAGCCGGAGGAACATTATTGAAATCCAAAGGCTCAAGCGGCTGTGCATAGTCCTGATTAACTTGCGGAGTCAAATTCGTGTCAATTTTCGGTTGCTGACCAAAGACATTTCCCTGTGACTTGATAAAGGAGAGGTCAGGGGATTGATATTCAGGCTGTGTTGGTGCCGTAGCAAACTGTTCTTCAGTTTTGATTTGGGGATTATAGCCCTGCACAGACGGTTGGACATCCTCAAACTGCTGCATTTCTTCTGCGGACATGGCTTTCGGGGGTTCAGCAGAACCGATTTGCGGCAGATTATTAGGAGTAGGATCGCCCGTATTGATTTCGACACCGAAAGGATTAGATGGTACAGGGATTTCGGGTACAGCAACGGGTGCTTCCACGACGGGAACCTCTGCAACAGGCGTTTCCACAACAGGAATCTCTGCAACGGGTGCTTCTACGACAGGTACTTCTTCCACAGGTGCATCAGCTACCTCTGATACCGGCTTGGAAGAAGTCAGTTCATCTTCCATAAAATAGTCAGCGGCGGCACGTGATACCGTCACGGCGGAGATAAACTCCTTGCATTTAAGATGTTCAGGATGATTCTGGTAGTATTTCAAAGCAGCCGGATTTTTGAAGGTTGCCGAAAGAACCACATCATAATCGGAGGAATTAAAATTGTAGCCTGCTTCGATACTGACCAGACCATCAATTTTACCGACGAGGGACTTCAGCATACCGATCATTTGATCCATATTGCTTTGTTTGTTTTCACTGTCTTGGACTTTCCAAAAGACGATGTGTTTAACCATTTGATAAGGCCTCCTATGATGAATAGATTTTGTAAGAATACACAATAACGCATATTTTCACATTTTATTTATATCCATTTTATCATACTCTTACAGCAGAATCAATAATAATTTCCTGTTTTCGGCAAAAAAAATTCAAATAGTGCCGTATTCCGGAAAGACGGATTGACAAAGGGATTGTTTCGTGATATAATCGCCTTGCAAATGAATAATACCACTTATCCAGAGTGACGGAGGGAACAGGCCCAATGAAGTCCGGCAACCTGCTTTGAAGAGTAAGGTGCCAAGTCCTGCGGTGTGTATGCCGAAAGATGAGCGTAAAGGAAAGCTGTTCGGCATGGTGTCGGACAGCTTTTTTGAATGCGAAAGGGAGTTAAAAAGATGGCAAAACATTTATTTACATCGGAGTCGGTAACAGAGGGACATCCCGACAAAGTATGTGACAGAATTTCGGATTCCGTTCTTGATGCCCTGATGGCACAAGACCCGAATGCCCACGTTGCCTGCGAGGTGACGGCGGCAAAGGGACTGATTCACATTATGGGAGAGATTTCTGCCAAGGCCGAGGTGAATGTGGAGGAAATTGCAAGAAAAGCGTTGTGTGAAATAGGCTATGATTCTGCGGAAAGCGGATTTGACGGGAATGCCTGTGCGGTAATCTCGTCGCTGAATGCACAGTCGGCAGATATTGCAATGGGCGTGAATGCCGCCTATGAATACCGTGACGGAGAGGAAGATGCCTTGAACCGTATCGGTGCAGGTGACCAGGGGATCATGTTCGGATATGCGTGTGATGAAACACCCGAACTGATGCCGCTGCCGATTTCGCTTGCCCATAAGCTGGCAAAGCGTCTGACAGAGGTAAGAAAGGACGGTACACTGCCCTATCTTCGTCCCGACGGCAAGACACAGGTGACGGTGGAATATGACGATGACAAACCTGTGAGAATTGACACGGTGCTGATTTCGACCCAGCACGCCGAACGTGTGGACATTGACACTATCAGGAATGATTTGATTGCCAATGTCATCACTCCCATCATTCCGGCAAGCCTGATGGACAGCGATACCAAAATTCTGGTCAACCCCACAGGCAGATTTGTCATTGGCGGCCCTGTAGGGGATTCGGGACTGACAGGCAGAAAGATTATTGTAGACACCTACGGTGGATATTCCCGTCATGGCGGCGGTGCTTTTTCCGGCAAAGACCCCACAAAGGTGGACAGAAGTGCCGCTTATGCTGCACGGTATGTAGCCAAAAACATTGTTGCCGCCAAACTGGCAAAGAAGTGTGAGATACAGCTTTCCTATGCCATCGGTGTAGCAAGACCCGTTTCTGTATTGGTGGAAACCTTCGGCACGGGTGTGGTTTCAGAAGAAGTTTTAACAGCCGCTGTGAACCAGATATTTGATTTGCGTCCCGCCGCCATCATCAGGGATTTGGAGTTGGCAAGACCCATCTATGTCCCGCTTTCTGCCTACGGACACATGGGCAGAGAGGACTTGAATGCAGCATGGGAAAAAACAGACAAAATCCAAGCTCTGCTGGAAGCTGTCAGGTGACATACCCCCACCCCATTCCGCAATATCATCAACTTATCATAAAGAAAAATATTGCATTTTGATAGACAGTTTACCAGCTTTTGCCACCTCCCCTTTGCGAAGGGG
>ONUD01000042.1 GCA_900320925.1 uncultured Eubacteriales bacterium | reverse complement strand
TTCCGTACCCATGATAAACAGTCCGCCTGCTTCACGCACCATTTCGGCTTCCGCATCGGTCTGTTCCTTATATTTGGCAAGCAGTTCCTTGTAGGTTTCTCTTGCTCTGATAATTTCCTCATCGTTGGTTTCGGCATAGCCGGTTGCCTCGTTGATCAGATCCTCGGTGAATCCCTGCTTTCTCATATCGGCAACGGCAAGAAATTCATCATTACCGCCAAGCTTGATGTCGGTACCACGTCCTGCCATGTTGGTTGCGATGGTCACAGCACCGAGCTTGCCTGCCTGTGCCACGATTTCTGCTTCCTTTGCATGAAGCTTCGCATTCAGGACATTGTGCTTGATACCCTTTTTCCGCAGCAGATTACTCAGTTCTTCGGACTTGTCGATGGACACCGTACCCACCAGTACCGGCTGACCGTTTTTGTTGGCTTCGATGATATCCTCAATCATGGCCATATACTTGCCCTTTTCGGTCTTGAAAATCACATCGGGGAAATCCGTTCTCTGGATCGGCTTGTTGGTAGGAATTTCAATCACATCGAGCTTGTAAATTTCAGAAAATTCCGTTTCCTCCGTCATAGCGGTACCTGTCATACCTGACAGCTTCCTGTAAAGACGGAAGAAATTCTGGAACGTAATGGTCGCCAGCGTTTTGCTTTCACGCTGTACATCCACACCCTCTTTGGCTTCGATAGCCTGGTGCAGACCCTCGTTATAGCGTCTGCCGTACATCAGACGTCCGGTAAACTCATCTACGATAATAATTTCGCCTTTTTCATTGACCACGTATTCAATATCCCGTTTCATCACACCATTGGCTTTGATAGCCTGATTAATGTGGTGCTGAACGGTGATATTTTCGGGGTCGGTCAGGTTCTCCAACTGGAAGAATGCCTCCGCCTTTTTCACGCCCGCAGGAGTCAGGGTAGCAGTCTTGGCTTTTTCGTCCACGATGTAGTCAATGCCCTCGTCCACGTATTCATCGTCATTGTCCACCTTGGTATCGGTTTCGGTAATGACCTTCTTTTTCAGCGTTTTGGCAAAGGTATCCGCTCTGACATACAGGTCGGTGGACTTGTCGCCCTGTCCCGAAATAATCAGCGGGGTACGGGCTTCATCAATGAGGATGGAGTCCACCTCGTCCACGATGGCAAAAGAATGGCCTCTTTGCACCTTGTTCTCTTTATAGACCACCATGTTGTCACGCAGATAGTCAAATCCGAGTTCGTTATTGGTTGCGTATGTAATATCGGAGTTATACGCTTCCTTACGCTCGTCATTGGTAGAGTCATGCTGGAGGATACCGACGGTCAGTCCCAGAAAACGGTAAATTTTTCCCATCCACTCAGCGTCACGCTTGGCAAGGTATTCATTGACGGTGACAACGTGTACGCCATCCCCTGCAAGGGCATTCAGATAAGCCGGCAGGGTTGCCACAAGGGTCTTGCCTTCACCGGTTTTCATTTCACTGATACGGCCTCTGTGCAGGATAATGCCGCCGATAATCTGCACGGGGAAGTGCTTCATCCCCAGCACACGCCATGATGCTTCACGGCACACCGCAAAGGCTTCGGGCAGAATCTTATCCAGAATTTCATCCTTGCGTTTTTTATCCATGCCCTCTTCCTGAAACATCGCTCGAAAGCGTTCTGTTTCCGCTCTGAGCTGTTCATCGGAGAAGTCTTTATATTGGTTCTCAAGCTCCAGCACTTTATTGACCAAAGGCTGGATTTTTTTCAGTTCTCTACGGCTGTTTCTGCCGTTGAACCATGTTTTCAATCCCATAGGTTTCACCTCATATCAAAAATCCTCTTCATTATAACACATCTGTCTGCAAATTGACAGTACCTTGACGAAAAAATTTTAGATGTCTCCTTCTCCCTCGTCTACAAACATATTTTCTGTCATGATATCCAGCACCACTTTCCTGTCACCCAAGTCGGATTTGTAGGCATTCAGGGCAAAGCAGACACAGTCCGTTTGTGCTTCGGAAGCAGGCTTCTGTACATAAACCTCTACCGTATAATTGTTATCATCCACCGTAATCATGCCAATATCAGGTTCGGAGTCCTTGTCATACTTGGCAGGGATGGCAATCAGGGTCGAGAACTCAAAATAGTTGTCGTCCAGCGTTTCAACATACTCCTTGAATGTAATGCCGCTGTCAGACTGGCTCAAGGAGTACTGCTTGTCATACTTTGTCATAAAGTCATTCAGTTCCTGTTCATTGGTGAGAACATAGAACTGCGGTGAAGACATATCAATGCTCTTGGTGTCGGCATTGCTGTCCTTGATATTAACAGGATTGTAGGACACAGTGGGATGCTCCTCCGCCTGCTCCAGACCGTCAGAGGTGAACTCCATCGACCCTTCTTCCAATTCAATGAGGAAGTCACTCAGTTCATCCTCGTTCAGGACGATCTCATTGCCGCTCTCATCAATGACAAGATCGCCGTCTTCAGGACCCTGTCCCTCAGAGGACTCCTCTTTTGAGGCAGTGCTTTCAGCATTTTCCGAAGAAGGCTGCTCGGACTTGACCGAAGATTCGGCAACAGGGGATTGTGTGCTTTCGGTTGTTTCGGAAGTGTTGGAAGCTTCTTCGGAGGTCTGCTGCACGGAGCTTTGAGAAGCAGCGGATTCGGCAGAAGATGGTTCCTTGCTGTTTCCCGAGCAGCCTGCCAGTGACAAGGCAAGCAGGGAACAAATCAACAAAGCGGATATGGTTTTTTTCATCTGTACTCTCTCCTTTTTTGATTGAATGATATACAGCCACGGTCAGAGCCGTAAGCAGTATTTACTTGCTGAGGGGAACGAATACACGTTCCTTGACACTTTTCAGGAAGCGGCAGGGTACTAATTTCTTGCCGCCGCACGATGGACAGAAAGTCATGGGTGTCCTGCTGTCGGAAATGAGCAAACCTGTATTGGCAGCACGAAGCTGGGCTTCATTCCGCTGACTTTTGATTTCGGGAGCGGAAACCGAACGGATAATGTCAATTTCCTTGTCCAGAGAGCCTTGCTCCAGACCATCGGCGATTCTCTTGGCGATAATCGGCAGACAGATATATTTATCAATATCCGTCCCGGACACCTGCCGCTGCCCGCAGGAGGTGCAGCGTGTACCGGTAAGCACTTCGGAGGGTCTGCCGAAATTACGGCGGATATAGGCAATATCAATGATCTGTTTTTCGGCATCAGCCCTTGCCAGTTGTATCACCATTGCCACCAGTCCTCCAAACAACTGCTGTACCCAGAAATTTTGCTCTGAAGAGGAAAAATCGGATTCCTTGAAACGGAACGTGCGAAAACGTCCTCCCTCGGCAAATTCCTTCAGCAGACAGGCCGTATCCTTTCTTCCCTGCCATTTTCGCAGGCATTCCTCAATGATATTGGCATAGGCTTCTTCGGTGCAGTCATCCAGCAACTTTTTCATGCCCCTGAGTGTGATTTCATACAATTCCAACGCCATTGTCTCCTTTCTATCGGCTGATAATTAGATTATATACGAAAACTTCCCGTTTAACAAGCATTTCATAAAAAATACTTTTATTTTTGCAAAAAATATGTTATAATGGCACTGAGGAGATGATGCCAATGGACATTCCTTTCAGAGAAGATTACCTGCCCAGAAATGATGTGGTATTCTCCATCATGTTCGGGGAAATGGAATTATTTGCCGCTCTCTTAAAAGCCGTCACAGGACATGAACTGAAAGCAAAAGAAGTCATTTCTCAGGCTAATGTATTGCCTGACAATGTGTTGCATAACTATATTCGTTTCGATACT
>ONUD01000163.1 GCA_900320925.1 uncultured Eubacteriales bacterium | reverse complement strand
CGACAATAAGGTGACCATTGACGGCGTAGATTACACGGTGCAGGGCGGCTATGTCACAGTCCCCTATGATGCCGCTGTCACAACCGAACAGGTGACAAAGGAATATATTACCATCAACGGCAGAAGATACTATCTGTCAGGCGATTCTGTCATTGTCGGCGGCAAGACCTATACCAGAAGCGGTGCCAATGCCACAGACGGGACAAATTCCTATCTGATTGAGAGCGAACAGGTCAATGAAAAAGTGGTCAATACCACTGTCGGCGGTGCGGCTCAAAGATATGCAGTCGAACAGTATGTCGAAAAGGAAATGCCCCTGAATACCACAACCGGTGCTTTTGAGGACATTCAATGGACGATTGATGAAAAACTGCCAAGCTATATGTTTATCGGCGGCGAAGCCAAAGAAGTACGCTATATGCCTGTTGAGTACGGCTTGCAGTATTCCAAGAATAATTACCAGAATGCCAGCCTGACCACGGCAGAGTATGACCGTAAGATGACCGATGATGATGCCATTCTGGCAACGCTCAACGATACCACCCAAACCGGCAACAGCGGCAAAACACTGGATACGTTCCATCTGGGCATTGTATCAGGCAAATCTGACTTTACCACAACCAATCAGTCCGATACGACCAACACCGTTGGCAGAAAGAAAATCGTTGTCATCAAAAACTGGGGCGATGATTATAACCGTGATGCATTGAGAGGCAACTTTGAACTGCAATTCCGTATCACTCGTAAAAATATCAACTATGAGGGTGATACGCAGTCCACTATCGTGACCCTCAAGCAGGAGAATGAGATTGCCAATACACCCAATATCTGGATGCGTTCGTTCTATGTGCCGATTACCTCCAACTATGACAGCAATGTCTACAGTGAATATACCGTGGAGGAACTCTATCCTACCAATGCGGCATACAAAACGGATTTCAATGCCTATGACTATCACTATTCTTCCAATGGTGTATGGTCACCCGCAAGTGACGCTGCTGCCGATGTCAAGACCTTTGTGGAGGGAAGAACCTATGCAACGAATGCTGCTTCCCAAACGGATGCCGCTTCCCTTGCGAATATAGGCAACTTGCTGGACAACAGCACGGCTGTGGACAAGTATGCGGCTTTCAAAAACGCCAAGAAGCGGCAGGAATTTAAACTCCAGCCTACCAAGCTGTGGTTCATGAACCAGACCTATACCTATCCGAACGGCAATGCGGTCATTCCCGATTGGTTAAAGGATATGCTCTTCCCGGGCGGACACGGTGCAGAGGTAACCAACATCCAAAGCCGTATCAAGGTCAAATTCAAACTGCAATATCAGATTCTGGAGAACCTTTCGGCAGTTTCTGCAACGCCTGTGGAAGCCAACTGGATCGATGTTGCCAATGCAAGTACCGATACCGCTCACCCGAATGCGGTTAATGACTTCTCAACGAATACAGCCAGTGATGATTATGTTTATCCTGAGCTGACATTCACCATCAACAACAAGGGTGAATTGGTACCGATTACGGTGGATGTCACCGACCCGACGAAAACGGTTGACAAGTGGACGAACCTGCCGAGGCACTATGCCGATGAAAATGTGCAAACCTATCATACCTATTTCTATCGTGTGCAGGAAATCCTTCTGATTGACAGAGATGGCAACGGTACCTTTACGGAATACAAATTCTCCGACAATTCCGAAAAGACATTCGCCGTTTCCTACAGTCCTGCCTATGTCAATGCCCATCAGGCGGCGGTGGATTCCACACAGACCATCGAAACCAAAAATACCTTGAACAAAGGAACTGCCAAAGTGACAAAGAGCTATGTTGGGGACAATGACAACACTTATTCCACCCGTCCCGATGCCATTGCCTACGAGTTCCAGTACAGGCAAAAGTCCGCCACGACCCCGAACCCGAATGCATGGGCGACCGTTCAGCAAGGCTGGCTCTTTAAAACCGACAGCAATACGGAAACCCAAACACATTCCTATGTCAACATTGCCAATACAGGGGTGAAATATCTTGTGGTCAATGCCACGGGTACAACAAAGACCATCCCTGACTTGACGGTGTACCAGCTTCCGACGCATGACGGAGCCAATAACGAGTTGGAGTATCGTTTTGTGGAAGCCTATCTGTGCTATGATACCAACGGTGACAGTACGCTTGACAAATATGTGGCGGCTGACCATGCCACCTCGCCGTATACCAAGTCCGAAACCGTGACAGGCAACAATACGGCAGTGACCAATACACTGGAAACGACCACCCTGAAAGTCGAAAAGCACTGGGGTGAAGATGAATACCGTATTACCGACAGTGTGTCCAAGGTGTCTTTCAAGGTCGAACGCAAAATCAGCGGCGGTGACTGGACGGAAATCGGCAAAACAGGTGATATTGCCATTGCGACTGCCAATAAGACCATCACCGAGGAAACCTTTACCTACAACGGAACAACCGGCTGGACAGGCCTGCCGAAGTATGACAAGGACGGTAATGAGTATGAATACCGTGCCGTTGAAACAAGCGTCACGGCCAATAACACGGCTGTTAATGTTGCCTATCAGGAAACGGCCGGTGTGACGGATGAAACACAGGGAACAGTGGGCGGCTTTGGCTATACCAGTACCCATGACAAAACCATGAATGCACTGGACAACACCAAGGTGGACTGCTACAATTCTTCCTTTACCAATACACCGGTTGTGTCCAAGCTGGCAGTGACCAAAGAATGGGATGATGAAAGCAACCGTGACGGAATCCGTCCCTCGTTTAACTTCACCCTTACCTCTTCCGCAACGGGTATCACCTTGCAGCATACGACCGTTGCTGTAGGAACATCTGCCAACAAGTATTACTATGTCTGGTACAAACTGCCGATCTTTGATGCAGGCGGCAACCGCATTACCTATACGGTCAGTGAACCGACCATGACCGCCTATACGGCACAGGTGCGTATCACCGACAGAAGTGAAGCAAGCGGCAATATGAGTACCTATGATGACAGTGACCCTGCACAAATTGTCTTTGTGGATCGTGCGGCAGAAAATAACAAAATCTCTGCACAGACACGTCTGCGTCTTGTAGAGGATTCTCCGGGCTACACCAACAGCCAGATGGCGGACAGTGCCAGAATCCTTGCCGACACGCCGGAACCTGAAGCAGTACAGCTTACCAGCATGACCCTCATCGAGTTCAAGAATATCCATGAACCGAGAAGAATGACCGTTTCAGCGGAAAAGGACTGGATTGACGGCGGCGGCGGCTTTGAAGCGGCAAGACCTGCCTATCTGACCTATCACCTTGAGTACAGCGAAAACAATGGTACAACATGGCAGGCGGTACCCGATAGCTGGCAGACTATTTACAATGATGACCACATCAATGACGATGAAACCGTCACTTCTATCCATGAGGTGCATATCACCGATACCAACGCACAAGGCAACAAAACATGGTACACCGAATGGACCAACCTCCCCGTTTACAAGAAAGGGGCAGTCGGAGTGCAGTACAGCTACCGTATCAAAGAGGACGGCGTGAGTATCTACATGACCAGCTACGGCACTAACAGCAGTGCCACGCCAACGGTATTGTCCGGCTCTGCAACGGCCGATTCCAATACAGGCGACAATGCCGACACGGAGATTGTCCACAACTCTCTGAGAAAGCTGTTTGTGCAGAAGCACGTGCTGTTTGATCCGCCCCGCCATACCAAGCCGGACAACTACAACGTGAAGTTCAAGTTTACCATGACGATCAGCAATCTTCAGGGTGTTGATCCGAGTGCCATCAAGATTCTGTATGAAAATGCAGACGATTCCGCTTCCAGACCGGTTATCAGCTTTGTCGATAACGGGGACGGTACGGCAACCGCAGAATTCAGCATTACGGATGGCGAAGAAGCTTCGGTATTCAATATTCCGAACGGTGCTACCTATACTGTAACAGAGTTCGATTATGAACAGTACAAACAGTATGAAACCAAGTTGTCGGTCAATACCGAAACAATCAGAAGAGACCAGTTGTCTTGGTCGGGAACTATTCACGATACCCCCTCTACTGTCCACTATTACAATACCCCCATCTACTTCCCCGAAACAGGCGGTTCGGGTCTTGGCAAGCTGCTGGAAATCGGTTTGTCGCTGGCAGCGGCAGGCCTGCTCTTCGGAGCCTTCTACTGGCTGGCAAGACGTCAGCGTCTCAACAGGGAATATGAACCGTATCTCTAACACCCAAACGAGAGTGAAGCTTTGACTTCACTCTCGTTTTGCGTGCTTGGCATACAACACAAAATACAACATAGCGTATAGAAAAAATTAAAAAAATTAACGAAAAAACTATTGCTAAATTGATAAAATGGTGGTATCATTTGGACAGGATATTTTTGCATGAGCCGTGCGGAATCAGTGGCTGATGCAGTATCAAATCTATTATTTATATTAAAGGAGTTGGCCAAAAAATGAGAAAATTGAAAAAGTTCCTTGCAGGTACTCTCGCAGGCGTGATGGCAGTAGGTGCATTGGCAGGATGTAGCGACAACGGCAATACCACCAACAACGGCGGCAATTCTACAACCGAAAGTACGGCTTCTGCAACCGAGAAAGCAACCGGTTTCTATGATGATGTGGATACTTCGGGTGTAAAATCCATATACTTCCTCAACTTTAAACCGGAAATCGCTGACAAGTACAAGGCTATCGCGGATAAGTACAAGGAAGAAACAGGCGTTGAAGTGAAAGTGCAGACCGCTGCTTCCGGTGAGTATGAAAAAACCCTCACCTCTGAAATGGCAAAGTCCGATCCGCCTACCATCTTCCAGATTAACGGCCCTGTCGGCTATCAGAACTGGAAAGACTATTGTGCCGATGTTTCCGGCTCCAAGCTCTATGACCTCGTTTCCGACAAGTCCCTTGCCGTGAAGAGCGGTGACGGTGTGTACGGTATCCCCTACGTTGTTGAGGGCTACGGCATTATCTACAACAATGCAATCATGACCAAATACTTTGCTACCACAGGTGCCGTTGCTTCTTCTATGGACGAAATCAACAACTATGCCAAACTGGCTGAGGTTGTCAAGGATATGACCGCTAAGAAAGAAGAACTCGGCATTGACGGTGTATTCGGCTCCACTTCCCTCAAAACAGGCGATGACTGGAGATGGCAGACCCATCTGATGAACCTGCCGCTGTTCTATGAATTTAACACAGGTACAGGTGACGTTATTACCAACTGCCTGGAAGCAACCAATCTGGAATTTAAGTATGCTGACAACTACAAGAATATCTTTGACCTTTACACCGAAAACTCTGTCACCGACAAGAACCTCCTCGGCGGCAAGACCGTTGCTGACTCTATGGCAGAATTTGCAGCAGGCAAGTGTGCAATGATCCAGAACGGCAACTGGGCTTGGGATGACATCAAAGCAGGCGGTGTTGTCAAAGAAGAAGATGTGAAGTATCTCCCGATCTATACAGGCGTTGACGGCGAAGAAACACAGGGTCTCTGTGTTGGTACCGAAAACTATTTCGCTATCAACAAGGAAGTGGATGAAGCTACACAGAAGGCTTCTATGGACTTCCTCGTATGGCTCTTCACCAGCGACTACGGCAAGAAAGCTGTCATTGATGAACTTGGCTTCGTGGCTCCGTTTACCTCTTTCGGCGATGACGAGAAACCTTCCAACCCGCTGGCACAGGAAGTACTTGCTTGGATGGCAAAAGACGGCTATACCTCTGTTAAATGGTCGTTCGCAGGTATTCCTTCCGAAAAATGGAAGAATGACTTCGGTGCTTCCCTGCTGGAGTACGTACAGGGTCAGAAAGAGTGGACAAAGGTTGTGGAAGATGCAAAAGCATCCTGGACAACAGAGCGTGCCGCAAGTGCTGAATAATTCCCCCATACAAACATAAAGATAAGCCCCTCCTGCTCCCATTGAGGGCAGGGGGGGTATTTCTACAGGAGGACTTTATGGAAAAATCAATCAAAAAATGGTTTCCCCTGTTTGCACTGCCGACATTGGTTTCGTTTGCCATTGCATTCCTCGTGCCGTTCGTCATGGGACTGTATCTGTCGCTGTGCAAGTTCAAGACCGTTAAGAAAGTAACGTTCGTGGGCTTTGACAACTACATCAAAGCGTTTTCGGAGGATCAGGATTTTCTGAATGCCCTCTGGTTCACAACGAAATTTACCATTATCTCCGTGATTACCATCAATCTCATTGCTTTTATCTTTGCCATGCTGCTGACAAAGGCAATTAAAGGTACCAATTTTTTCCGTACCATCTTCTTCATGCCCAATTTGATTGGCGGCATCGTGCTGGGCTATATCTGGAGCATGATTATTAACGGTGTGCTGTACTACTTCAATGCCACCATTACCACCGATGCCAATTACGGCTTCTGGGGTCTGGTCATCCTGATGAACTGGCAGCTTATCGGCTATATGATGATTATCTACATATCGGGTATCCAGAATATCTCCCCCGACCTGATCGAAGCAGCAGAAATTGACGGTGCCAATGCATGGCAGCGGCTGATTCATGTGACACTGCCGCAGATTATGCCCTCCATTACCATTTGTCTGTTCCTGACACTGACGAACTCGTTCAAGCTGTTCGACCAGAACTATGCCCTGACCGCAGGTGCCCCGGGCAACAAAACACAAATGCTTGCCCTTGATATTTACAACACGTTCTACGGCAGAGTCGGCTGGCAGGGTGTCGGTCAGGCAAAGGCAGTCGTGTTCTTTATCATTGTGGCGGCCATTGCCCTGACACAGCTCTACCTCACCAGAAGCAAGGAGGTGGAAAACTGATGGTTGACCTGAACAAAACAACCCGTCAATGGACAACCACTCCCGTTGACAATCCCAGCAACAGCGATGCCTGGCAGCAGTTCCTGAGCGGTGCCACAGCAGAAAGGCTCCGTAAGGAAAAAAAGGAAGCCATGGATAAACAAAAAGACAGCCATGCCAAGGTGAAAACCCCTATGACAGGCTCTGATAAGGTGAAATTTGTCATCTTGATTTGCATATCGGCAATGTTTATCATACCGATCCTGCTCGTGCTGATGAACAGCTTTAAGAGCAACGTGTCTGTCAGC
Source organism: uncultured Eubacteriales bacterium (assembly GCA_900320925.1). Lineage (GTDB taxonomy): Bacteria > Bacillota > Clostridia > Oscillospirales > Acutalibacteraceae > UBA1213. Next base: position 5,653 of record ONUD01000163.1, on the reverse strand, counting down.
AATGAACCGTTTTCCTTCCCCAATGCAGAGTCCTTTGTGGGAATCGACAACTATACCAACGGCATTGCCAAGATTGACTTCTTCCCTGCCTTCTTTACGTCTGTTTTCGTGACCGTCTTTTCGGTGGCATTCATTGTCCTGTGCACCTCCATGTGTGCATGGTTCATCACCAGAGTTAAAACATGGTACACCAAGCTGATGTATCTGTTGTTTGCCTTTTCCATGATTGTACCATTCCAGATGGTCATGTATCCGATGTCCTTTGTGGCTAACCAGCTCAAGCTGGATAACATGGTTGGCATTGTCGTGATTTACCTCGGATTCGGTGCCGGTCTGTCGGTATTCATGTTTGCCGGCTTTATCAAGTCCGTTCCGCTGGAAATCGAAGAGGCTGCCATGATTGACGGCTGCGGCTCTATCAGGACATTTTTCATGATAGACTTTCCGATTCTTATGCCGTCTGCCATTACCGTGGCAATCCTGAATGCCATGTGGATATGGAATGACTACCTCCTGCCGACACTGATCCTCAATGACCAGAGGACGCTGCCCATGGCAATCCAGTATCTGCGTGGCGGCTACGGCTCGATTGATATGGCAGCGATGATGGCAATGCTCGTACTGGCAATTATTCCTATTATTGTATTCTACTTCTCCTGTCAGAAATATATCATCAAAGGCGTTGTTGCCGGTGCTGTCAAAGGCTGATAAACAAAACAGAGTGAAGCTGCGGCTTCACTCTTTTATTTTCCGAAATGCATTCCGAAAATCTCATCAAGAAGCTTTCCCACAGTATCTCCCTTGCGGAGCTTGATGGCAATATACGGCTTTGACCCTGCATTCAGCATGGCTCTGCCGTTCATTCTGCTGATGATGTCGGCAGCTTCGGGGGATTTGATTTGCTTGATATAAATGAGGATATGTTCGGGCTGCTGCTTGATTTCATAAATGCCCATTTTTTCCGCCTTGCTGCGGAGCAGGGCAATGTTTACCAGTCCGTTGACGGCTTTCGGCACGTCTCCGAAACGGTCTGACAATTCATCAATGACATCGCTGGCATCTTCTTCACTGCGAATGTCGGCAATGCGGCGGTAGATTTCCAGACGGCGGTTCAGATTGGCAATGTACTCCTCAGGAATGTAGGCTTCCACCTGCACGTCTACCAGACAGTCCAAATCAACATCGGCAGGGGCTTCCCCTTTGGCAGTGCTGACGGCTTCGTTCAAAAGCTTCATGTACATATCATATCCCACATCTGCCATATGCCCGTGCTGTTTTGCACCGAGAAGATTGCCGGCTCCCCTCAGCTCCAGGTCACGCATGGCAATTTTGAAGCCGGAACCGAACTCGGTAAACTCCTTGATGGCATCAAGACGTTTTTGAGACAGTTCACTCAGTACCTTGTCCCTGCGGAATGTCAGATAGGCATATGCCCGTCGGGAAGAACGTCCGACGCGTCCCCGAATCTGGTGGAGCTGTGACAGTCCCATATGGTCGGCATTTTCGATAATGAGCGTGTTGGCATTGGGAATATCCACCCCTGTTTCAATAATGGTCGTACTGACCAGTACATTGATTTCCTGCTCTAGCATCTGCCGCCACACTTCTGAAAGCTGGTTTTCTGTCATTTTGCCGTGTCCGTAGGCCACCTTGGCTTCGGGGATACTGTCGGCAATCTGCTTGGCTTTGAGGTCAATGCCCTCCACGGAGTTGTATAAATAAAACACCTGTCCGCCACGGCGAAGTTCCCTGCGGATAGCTTCATGAATCACAGCTTCATCATATTCCAGTACATAGGTCTGTACAGGGTGCCTGTCCTGCGGGGCTTCCTCCAGTGTGGACATATCCCTGATGCCCGACAGGGACATATTCAGGGTACGGGGAATAGGAGTAGCGGAGAGTGTCAGTACATCAACATTTTTGCACAGTTCCTTGAATTTTTCCTTTTGGGCAACACCGAACCGTTGTTCCTCGTCAATGATGACCAGTCCCAAATCACGGAACTGCACGTCCTTGGAAACCAGTCGGTGGGTACCGATAACAAAATCAATATCCCCGTGTTTGAGCTTGTTGATGATGGCATCCTGCTGGGAGGGGGTGCGGAAGCGTGACAGCAGTTCAATGTTGACAGGGAAGCCCTCAAAGCGTCTGAGGGCGGTCTGGTAATGCTGCCATGCCAGAATGGTGGTCGGCACGAGCAGGACACACTGCTTGGAATCGGTCACGCACTTGAAAGCGGCTCTCAGTGCCACTTCCGTTTTGCCGAATCCCACGTCACCGCACAGAAGTCTGTCCATGGGGGCAGAGCGTTCCATATCCTGTTTGATTTCGGCAATGGAGCGTTTCTGATCTTCTGTTTCCTCGTACTCGAAACGCTGTTCAAAATCCCTCTGCCATTCCTGGTCGGCACTGAAGGCAAAGCCCTTGGCTTTCATTCTTTCTGCATACAGCTTGATGAGTTCATCGGCAATATCCTTGACAGCCTTGCGGACACGGTTCTTGGCTTTCTGCCATTCCAGTCCGCCTAATTTATGCAGTTTTACGGTAGTTTCCTCTCTGGGGCCGATGTATTTTGCCACTAAATCCAGCTGTGTGACGGGGACATACAGCACATCGCCTTTGGCATAGCGGATCTTGATATAATCCTTGATGATATTTTCATATTCTATCTGATGGATTCCCTCGAACTGTCCCACACCATGCACGGAATGGACAACATAATCGCCGGGTGTCAGCTCGGCAAGACTGAAAATAGCCTTACTGCTTTTGGAGGAATGTTTTTTTCGTTTAGGAGCCGTATGCATTTGAGAACGGGTGATGAGGGCAAAGCCGGCGGAAGGATATTCCATGCCGGCAGACAGACTGCCTGCCCCGATGTAAATACCGTTTCCCTCCGTTATGCTTCCCTCTTTGAGCAGGCGGACAGGATAGCCTCGTTCCAACATATCTTTGCATACATTTTCGGCAGATTTTTCCGTTCCTGCCAGCACCACAATGGTTTTGGCTTTCATACTGTCGATGTCCTCGCACAGAACGCTGACCGCACCGCTCCACGGGGAAGTCTGCTTGACACTGAAATTGACCAGCTCCTTGAGCGGCAGTTCACATGTTCCTCTTGCGTAGTTGTCAATGAAGAGGGTTTTTCTCTTGGCAAGCTCCGAAAGCTCGTCTGTCCAGTCACCCGTGAAGCAGTCCAGTCCCTTGCAGAGAATCCCTTCTGCCAGATCATCTTTGATATCCTCGCCCCACTGCCAGAGGACGGCTTTCATGCGTTCTTTAAGCTTTGGCTGTTCTGATACGAATACAAAGCTTTCCTTGTCCAGATAGTCAAACACATTGGCAGGCTTGTCATAGACCAAGGAATAAAACTTATCGCCACAGGACAGCCTGCCGCCGCTTTGCAGCATTTCGGCTTCCCTGTATAGAACAGGCTTGGCAAGTGCCGCTGTTTTGCCACGCAGGGCAGCGGCTTTTTGTCTGATTTTGTCGGCAAGTGTTTCCGCACTGCTGAAAAGAATCTCACTGGAGGGGGTGATGACAAAGCTGTCCAGCGTATCGGTACGTCTTTGCGACTCAAGGTCAAAGGAGGACACCGTGTCGATTTCATCGCCCCAGAATTCCACTCTGCACGGCTGGGAGGCGGACGGCATGAAAAAGTCCAGAATACCACCTCTCATGGCAAACTGTCCCGTACCGTCCACCTGCTCCACACGCACATAACCGCTTGCCAGTAAAGCGGCGGCAAGTGCTTCAGGGGCAATGGTCAAGCCGGACTTTACCTCCATGGAAACACTGCCAAGCACCTTGCGGGGAATGGTATATTGCAGAGCGGCATCAATGCAGGCCACAAGCACACGGTACTGTCCTGTGGCAAAGCCGTATAATGCTCCGATTCGCTGGTGTTCAAACTCTCTGGAAACACCCTCCACCTCTCGGAAGGTGAAATCTCTGGACGGATAAAATACGGCTTCTGTTCCCATATTCTTCAAATCAGAGCAGAGTCGTTGTGCCTCGGACTCGTCTGCCGCCAGCACCAGTGCATTACACCCGCTTTTGCGGCAGATACTGTGTATCAGGTGTGCTTTATGCACGGCTGACAGTCCCGTTGCCATGGAGGGGAAACGTCCCTTTTCGACCGCCTTGTACAGTTCTCTGTACTCCTCCACTCTGTCTAAAATCGTATCAAACAATCTCATTTTATACCTCTATTTTCAAGAATTTTATCGTAAATACACTGCCCTTTCCGACCGTGGAATCCACTGTGATATAACCGTCATGCTGTGTAATAATCGCCTTTGACAGTGCAAGACCAATGCCCAGACTGTTTTCGTCCGCATTTTTGGCTTTGTAGAACCGCTCAAAAATATGCGGCAGATCCTCTGCCGCAATACCGCTGCCTGTGTCGCTTATGATGATTTTCGTATCAAAACGGTTATCCTCTGCACGGAGGGTGACAGTTCCCCCGCTTGGGGTATGCTCGATACAGTTTTTGACGATATTGGTCAGTGCTTCCACAATCCACCGTTTATCACATAGCAGACTGTTTTCGTCACACTGTACGGATACAGCCACTTCCCTTACTTCTGCCAGAAGTTCCGTCTTGTCAAGGCACGACTGCAAAATATCCCGCAGTTTTTCAGGCTTTTTTGTAAAATCCACGGCATTGGCATCCAACTGTGACAATTTCAGCAAGGACTGTACCAGAAAGCTGATATGCAGGGCAGTCTTGTAAATATCCCCTAAAAACTCCTGTTGGATTTCCTTTGGCATTTGGCTGTTCTCGGTCAGATTGTCCAGCAGCAGCATCATGGAGGTCAGAGGGGTTTTTAACTGGTGAGAAATGTCGAAAATGGAGTTTTTCAGGGAAATCTTGTCTTTGACAGAGTGCTGGCACTGTTCACGCAGATGTACCATGGTTTTGTAGATTTCATTTTGCAGCACAGAGGACGTACCTTCCCGATTGTCCTTGATATTCAGGTCATAGTGACCGCTGTTGATTTTGGCAAGATAGCCTGTCATGCGGTAGATTTCCTGCTTTTCACATTTCCTGTACCATGCCCACAGCAGCAGGAGGATACTGCCTCCCGCCAGACAAAATACAGCATTGTTCCATGCGGCACGCTGCTGTACTGCTCTGTTGCCCAACACAGCCCAGTCTGTATCAAAGATACCATACTCTTTCAGCATTTGTTTTGCAGCAGTAGTATCTTCTTGCCCGTTCAGGCTTGCAATGACAGCTTCTTCCGATACATCGGGATATACCTCCCTGACACGGCTGACGATTTGCAAAACCGCTTCATAAGAGGTGCTTTTTACCTCAGACAGAAAAAACTGTTCCATCATGGCTCCCGTTGCCGCAAATAACAGTACAAACATAATCCCTGTCAATATGATTGCTTTTTTCATAGCTTCTCCATTCTGTAACCGATTCCCTTGACGGTTACAATGCAGTCTGTATCCAGCTTCTGACGGATACGCCTGATATATACCGTGAGGGTGTTGTCATTGACATAATTCCCCGAAAGATCCCATATTCTCTGCAAAATGACCTCTCTTGTTACCGTCATGCCGAGATTCTTTGCCAGCATGGACAAAATTCGGTATTCCAAGGCGGTCAGCTCAAGTACCTTTCCTTGTTTCATCACCGTTTTGG
>ONUD01000157.1 GCA_900320925.1 uncultured Eubacteriales bacterium | reverse complement strand
TAAGTCAGCCTTACGGCTGACGGGCAATTCATCCCACCGCCTTAGAGGGCGCGGGTGTCCGGTGGACACCTCTACCGAAGGCAGAAGCACCGACCGAACCGGCAGGTGAGACTCGGGGGACTTCTTGCCCATTTAGGTTAAAATCTGCTCCATCACATCAGGTGTAACGGCAATATAATATCCGCACATACCCATGATTATCCCTCCTGTAGGAAGCTCAGAACAATTTCCTCTGTTTTTGACAGAGCAGCATCGGTTCTGGAAGCATCTCCGATACCTGCCATGGCTCTTTCCGGCTTGCCGCCGCCCCTGCCGTTGACGATAGCGGCAATTTCTTTGATAATCTTGCCGGAATGAGCACCGCATTTTTGTGCTTCTTTGCCGCAGGCAACGGCAATATTATCACTGCCGAACAGGACGGCAACTGCCTTGCTGTCGAGTTCCAGAATCCTGTCAAGCATGATTTTCAGTGTGGCGGCATTGGCAGTAAACTTTCCTTTGACAATTTTCACACCGCTGACCTCTTCCGCACTGCCGACAAGACTGTCAATGCTCATAGATACCAGTTTAGCGGTCAGTCTGTCAATTTCCTTGTCTTTTTCCTTGCTCTCGCTGACAGTGCGTTCGCATACAGAAGGCAAATCATGGACATTGGTAGCCTTGAGAGTTTTTATAGAATCGGCAAGAATCGCAGTATAGTTGTCAAGGAGTGCCAACACACCCTTGCCGGTGGCGGCTTCAATTCTTCTGACACCCGATGCGACAGAGCCTTCGCTGAGAATGCGGAACAGTCCGATTTTAGCGGTGTTTTCGATATGTGTACCGCCGCAGAACTCTCTGGAAAATTCGTCAATCATGACCACTCTGACCACATCGCCGTATTTTTCGCCGAACAGTGCCATGGCACCGAGTTTTTTAGCTTCTTCAATCGGCATTTCTTTGGTGACAACATCAATTGCTTTGAAAATTTCCTCATTGACCAGTGTTTCAATTTCTTTCAGTTCCGTATCACGCAATGCGGAAAAATGGGTGAAGTCGAAACGCAGTTTATCAGCCGTGACCAACTGACCTGCCTGTTCCACGTGTGTACCGAGGACTTTTCTCAAAGCGGCTTGCAGGAGATGTGCCGCCGTATGGTTCCGCATGATGGCATAACGGTTTTCATAGTCAACCTGTGCTTGGGCATTGTCGCCTGTTTCAAAGGCACCCTCTGTCACGATACATCTGTGCATATAAATACCGTTATTGTCTTTCACGGTGTCTTGGACTTTGAGTTTTGCCGTTTTAGTGGTAATCGTACCAATGTCACCGACCTGTCCGCCGCTTTCGGCATAGAAAGGTGTTGTATCAAGCACCACGATGATTTCATCACCCGTGCCGGCAAATGCCGTTTTTTCACCGTCCTTGACAACAGCAAGAATTTTGGCATCTGCCTGTAAGTCTGTATAGCCGATAAACTTTGTTTTGGCAATGCCGCCAAAGTCCACCGCATCACTGACCCACGCTTCTGCACCGGCATTTTTACGGGCACCTCTTGCTCTCTGCTTCTGCTCCTTGAGCAGTTCTTCAAACTTTGCCATGTCAACGGTCATGCCCTTTTCGGCGGCAACCTCTTTGAGCAGGTCAACAGGGAAGCCGAATGTATCATTGAGCCGGAAAGCGTCCTCACCTGAAATTCTGTTGATTTCGGATTTGGCAATGATTTCATCAAGCAGTTCAAAGCCTTGGTTGAGTGTTTTGGAAAAGCTTTCTTCTTCGTTTTTGATCACCTTGACGATCCAGTCACGCTTCTCGGTCAGTTCGGGGTAAGCAGGATTTTCCTGTACCACGGTATCGACCACCTGATACAGGAACGGTTCTGTGATACCCAGCAGTCTGCCATGACGGGCGGCACGGCGGAGCAGTCGCCTTAATACATATCCTTTGTCATTGTTGGACGGCAGTACCCCGTCACCAATCATGAAAGTGGTACTTCTGATATGGTCGGTGATGACACGCAGGGAGATGTCGGTTTTTTCACTCTCACCGTACTTCACACCTACCAGTTCGGAGATTTTTTTCATGATATTCTGCACGGTGTCCACCAAAAACAGATTATCGACTCCCTGCATGATACAAGCCAGTCTTTCCAGACCCATACCTGTATCAATGTTCGGGTGGTCAAGGGGGGTATAATTCCCCTTGCCGTCATTGTCAAACTGGGTGAACACGTTGTTCCAGAACTCCACATACCTGTCACAGTCACACCCTACACCGCACGTCGGCTTGCCGCAGCCGTACTTTTCTCCTCTGTCAAAGTACAGCTCCGAGCAGGGGCCGCAGGGACCTTCTCCATGTTCCCAGAAGTTGTCTTCCTTGCCCAGACGCACGATTCTGTCGAGAGAAACACCGACCTCTTTTGTCCATATCTCAAACGCTTCATCATCGTTTTCGTAGATGGACACCCATATTTTGTCCACGGGCAGTTCCAGCACCTTGGTACAGAACTCCCATGCCCATGAGGTAGCTTCATGCTTGAAGTAATCCCCGAATGAGAAGTTGCCCAGCATTTCAAAGAACGTACCATGACGAGCCGTGATGCCGACACGCTCGATGTCGGGGGTACGGATACATTTCTGGCAGGTTGTGACACGCTTTCTGGGAGGTGTCACCTCTCCTGTAAAGTACTTTTTCATGGGAGCCATGCCTGAATTGATAAGTAACAGGCTGTTATCGTTTTTCGGCACAAGCGAAAAGCTTGGCAGTCTGAGATGTCCCTTTGACTCAAAAAAAGACAAATATGTTTCCCTTAATTCATTCAATCCTGTCCATTTCATAGTTAATCACCTTATCCTTGCAAATCTACATTACTATTATAATCCTTTTTATGTCTGTGTCAAGCAAAGACGCAGACAAAAAAACAGCAGAGTCCCGAGAATGCGGCGGAATCAAGCTCCACTCTCCACTCTCCAAACTCCACTCTCGTTCAAAGCGTCGCTGAGGGGATTCGAACCTCCGACC
>ONUD01000002.1 GCA_900320925.1 uncultured Eubacteriales bacterium | reverse complement strand
GAATTTGACAAGCTATGAACAAAGATATTGAATACGTCAATGACGTGCTGGCGGGGAAAATCAATGCTCCCGACTATGTAAAAAAACAATGTGCCGTCTACAAACAAATCTTTGATGGCAATGACAGTCACTATTGTGTGAACCTCTCCAAGCGAACTCTCATTATCGAAATAACCAAACTGCTGATGATCCCTCGTGGACTTTCGGCAGGCAAAACAGTCTTTGAAACCCTTGCGGGCTTTCAATGGCTGTTTCTTTTTGCCGTTTTGACGGTCGTGTATCGCTATGACACCGAAAAAAGACGCTATGAAACAGGCATTCTTGAAATCTGCCGCAAAAATGGCAAAACGTTCCTTGTCGGGGTTATCTTCCTGATTCTCTTCTTGACTGAGCCGAAATACTCCAAATTTTACTCCGTTGCCCCTGATGGAAGCTTATCCCGTGAGATTCAGACCCAGATTCGTGAAATTATCGGCTCTTCGCCCGCTCTTCAAGGCAAATTCAAGATTCGCCGTGATGACATTCTTTGCTACATCAACAACAATGATTATTTCCCGCTTGCCTTCTCCACTTCCAGACTGGACGGCAAGCTCCCTAATGCATTTGTTGCCGATGAAGTCGGGGCTTTGTCCACCATCTACCCCATTGAAGCCATGCAGTCGGGGCAATTGAACATCAAAAACAAACTTGGCTGTATCATTTCCACCAAGTATCCCACCATTGACAACCCTTTTGAGGACATTATCGACAAAGCCAAAAAAATCCTTGATGGTATCGTGGAAGATGATACCGTTTTTTCTCTGCTCTATGAGCCTGACAGTACAAAGCACTGGGAAACTGATAATTCTATCCTTGAACAAAGCAATCCTCTTGCACTCGAAATTCCTGACATTATGGCGGATTTATACAAAAAACGGCAGAATGCCATTATCATGAAATCTGCCCGTGAAAACTTCCTTACCAAACACTGCAATATCATTTACCAAGGCATTGGTACAGAAGTGTATGTGGCAGTGGAGGACGTCATGCAGTGCCGCTCTGACGCTCCCATCGACTGGACGGGCAGAACCGTCTATCTCGGTGTTGACCTCTCCGAAACTACTGACAATACCGCTGTTGCCATGGCGGCTCTCGGTGATGACGGTCTGACCGTCCTTGCACAAGTGATGTGCTTTGTGCCTGCTGACCGTGTTGACGAAAAATCCCGCACCGAAAAAGTGGACTACCATCAATTTATTCAAGACGGGTTTGTCATTCCCTGCGGTGACAGAGTGATTGATTATTCTGTGGTGGAAGATTATGTTTTTCAAATCGAAAACAAATTCGGCTGTAAAATCGCCTACATCGGCTTTGACCGCTACAATGCTCTTTCCTCCGCTCAGAAGTGGGATAAAATCTATCCTGCTGTGGAAGTCAAGCAACATTCCTCCGTTCTGCACCCTGCTTCTAAGCTTCTCAAGGAAAAAATCCTCAAACAGGAATTTTGTTATGAACCAAACCGACTGCTTGAAATTAACTTCCAGAATGCCCGCTGTCAGTTTGATACCAACAAAAATATGTACGTCACCAAAAGACGTTCCCATGGCAAGGTTGATATGGTGGTTGCTCTGATTAATGCCGTCCATCTTCTCAACCAGTATGAAGTCCTTGATGACGAACCGCTTACTTGGGGCATTATCAATTTATAATTCATAATTCATAATGCATAATGAATGTGTGAGGGAAATTCATTTTGCCCGATGTCTGACATTGCAACAGGGAACTCCACTGCCGCCACGCTCCCTCCGTCAAAAACCGTTGAAAGTATATTGCATGGGGGTACTTTATGGTTATTCTCAAAGTTACTTGCAATTATCACTTTGTTTGTACGGTTTTTGCCACCTCCCTCACGGAGGGAGGCTTATCTACTGCTTACCACACCGATAGTTTTTATCAAAAAAGGAAAGCTACAAATTTTAAAAAAATCATTGCACATTGCACATTGTACATTGTACATTGATTGAAGGGGGTTGATTGAATGAATTTTTTGAAAAGACTGTTTGCAAAAGAGGTCAGAACAGTCGAAACCGTTTCTGTGAATGAACATTTGCGGCAAATTCTTAGTGGTGTTACCGATGTACAAACCGCTTTGAATATTCCTGCTGTGAGTGCCTGTGTGGACTTCATTGCAGGAAAAATTGCCGAACTGCCGATAAAACTTTATCGTTACCGTGACGGGAAAACTACCGAAATGACCCATGACAACCGTTTATATTTACTCAACGACTGCACGGGAGATTTGCTTGACCCTTACCAGATGAAATTTGCCATTGTGCGTGATTACCTGCTGGCAGGCACGGGTTATATCTATCCCGAAATGCTCGGCAATGAGTTCCTTTCCCTCCGATACATTGACCCGCTTCAAGTTACCGTCAGCAAAAACTATGATCCTATTTTCAAGCTTGCCGATTATCACATCGGTACAAAAACCTTTCCTGACCATGAAATTATGCGTATCTGCCGCAATACCAAAGACGGTGTGACGGGCATTGGTATCATTGAGGAACACCCCGATATTCTCAGTGCCGCTTACAAGCAGATTGTCTATGAACGCTATCTCGTGGAGCGTGGCGGCAACAAAAAAGGGTTTATTCAGGTGGATGACCGTGTGACACAAGAGGTTCTTGACGATTTAAAACAAAAGTGGCAGTCCCTCTATTCCTCCGACAACTCTAACATGATGGTTCTCAACAAAGGCTTGAAGTTCGTGGAAAGCTCCAACACCTCCGTTGAAATGCAGCTCAACGAAAGCAAGGATACCAATAATGAACTGATTTGCCAGATTTTTGGCTTGTCTGCCGCTGTGATCTCCGGCAAGGCAACTGATGAACAGTACATATCCGCTATCAAAACCGCTGTCATGCCTGTTGTGGCGGCTTTGCAGGCGGCTCTTGACAAGTCCATGCTCCTGCCCTCCGAACGCTCTGACCACTACTTTATCCTCGATACCAAAGAACTTCTCAAAGGGGACATTCTTAAACGCTATCAGGCTTATGAAATCGCTCTCAAAGAGGGCTTTTTGCAGGTGGATGAAGTCCGCTATGAAGAAGATCGGGAACCGTTCAATCTCAACTGGATCAAGCTGGGCTTGCAAGATGTCCTGTTCGACACCAAAACCCACACGATTTACACTCCGAATACCAACCAGACTGTTAAATTCGGTGAGTTTTCCATTGACAAGCAAGACCAAAATGGTATAATGGAAACAAGAAGAAATGACGGCAGTAATTACACCAAAGAT
>ONUD01000004.1 GCA_900320925.1 uncultured Eubacteriales bacterium | reverse complement strand
GATACCGATTATGAAATCGCCGGCACCTTTGCAACCGACACCGAGGGCGAATATACCGTACAGGTTGCGGGTATCGGCAATTACACGGGCATTGCTTTGTGTGACTGGTCAGTCGCTGAAGATGCGGAAGCCAGAGCAACTGCTGTGGCCGCTATCAATGATGCTGTGACCGTGACCATCTCCGAGCCTGTTGCCAAGATTCAGGCAGGCAAGACAAGAGTTTGCGTGGACGTGACCGGCAGTGTGTCCGATGCTGACAAGTATACAATTACCAGAACAGGCCTTGTTTACTTCAACTTTAATGAGCAAAATAACGAACCCACCGAAGAACAGTTGACATTGGGCAATGTTGATGGTACAATTTTCTTGGATGCAGGCATGAACAACAGCTCCACATATGAATACGGTATGCCCGACAGCGGCAAGGGTATCTATGCAAGAGGCTATGTTGTCGTGAATGACGGCAAGTATGAGACTGTCAAGTACACCGACGTTCTCAACACCATGTATTCTGACATCGTGGAATACACCATCAATGTTGTTGGCGGCAAGCTGGTCAGCCCCGAAGAAACTGACTCCCTTACCATCACCGGCAAGGAACTCAAAGAAATCGGTGAGAGTGTAACAGTTGTTGCCGAAGTGCCGGAAGGCAAGAAGTTCTCCCACTGGATGGCAAACGGCATTGAAGTCAGCACCTCTGCAAGATACAGCTTTATCGTGATAAAGAATGTCACCGTGGAAGCAGTGTTTGTGGACGCTGACACAGATGTGGATATCAAGGCAGTCCTCAATCTTGATGTGGAACAGACCAACTACAACGGCAAAAATGCCCTGCACTACATCTTCGCTCACAGTGTGCCGAATGATTACACTGTGAAACAGGCAGGTATCCTCTATGCTACCAACAAACTGTTAGGTTATACAGATGATGCCACCGTGAACCTCACCACAACTGACTTTGACGTGGAAACGGCTCTGAAAGAGAACACCACCGGCAAGGTTAAGAACTATGTAGCTGACTATGTGGCACAGGACGGAATGACAGAACTCACCTATGCAGGTGTTAACTCCAATTTGGACGCTTATGTGTATGCATACGGCTATGTGGTAGTAGAGAAAGACGGTACAGAAAATACAGTGTACAGTGACCTGATTGCCACATCGTTCAATGCTCTTTCATAAAAAGGAGGGATAGGAATATGAAAGAATATCTTCCCCTGAAAATGGAGGTTATTGCCTTTGAAACAGAAGATGTCATCGTGACCAGCGGCGGTGCCGGACACGACAGCTCTGTTGACGAGGGCGATGACGATATCTAAAATGACCTTGCGGCAGGCAGTCAGTATTGGCTGCCTGCCGCTTGACTTTGGGAGGAAAACATGAACTATGAAGAATACATTGAAAAAAATGGCAGTCTGACCTACACGAATGTAGGAAGCAGTATGCTGCCGCTGCTGCGTGAAGGGAAAGATATGTTCATTGTCAGCAAGAAAACGAACGGACGCTGCAAGGTGGGAGATGTTGTTTTGTTCCGCCGTCCTTCTTCGCAGTGTGTTTTGCACCGTATCGTGGAGGTACGGGCGAATGATTATGTCATTTTGGGAGATAACTGCCAGAACAAGGAATATGGGATTACCGACAAGGATATTCTCGGCATCATGACCGGCTATATCCGCAATGGTAAGGAACACAGTACTTCCGAAATGGGCTACCGGCTCTATTCGTTCCTCTGGATGAAAACCGCTCCGCTGCGAATTGCCCTCAAAAAATTAAAAAACCGACAGTCTGCCTAAACAGCAGGCTGTCAGTTTTTTTATATACAAATTTCTTCGCCCAGTCGGGTAGAATAAATCAGGCATTGCAGGACAGGCTTTTGAAAGATTTGCTCTGCGGCAAGTCGGTACAGGAAAAGCTGTTTTTGATATTTTTCTTTCAGTTCGGTCATGGTTTTGACCCTGTCGGTTTTATAGTCGATGATGACAAGACCGTCAGGATAGCATACAAGACAGTCCATGGCTCCCTGCAAAATTACGGTTTCATCTGCATCATAATCGTTGTCAACCTCTTTGGCGGAAATGTTCACGGTGAAGCGATATTCCCGAAAGACCTGTTCTGCCTGAAGGATATGGCGATAGGTAGCACTTTGCGTAAACCGCTGTATATCGGCATCTTGGATACTGTCATATTGTTGCTGAGAAAGTCTGCCGTCAAGAAGCAGATGTTGTTTTTCCGCTGCGGCATTGTCCGACAGTGCCGCAAAATCGGCATATTGCAGGAAGGTATGCATAGCAGTTCCCTTTTCTGCCCCTGTCATGCGGTCAGTCTGCATAAAGGCGGGACGGGACACAGCGATAAATTCCTGTTCCGAGCCGTTGTGTACCAAAGAGGACGCTGCCACCTTGGCAGGAATGGCAGTACGGGCATGATAGCGGTACTTTTGCGAAAACCGCTCCTGCAAAAGCTGTAAGAGTGCGGTATCAGGGGGTACTTCCTCCTGTGGGACAGCGGCATCTGCCTGAACGGAAGAAAGTGTTCCTTTCACATACTTCCAGCGGGAAGCACTCGGAATGGGAATCATGTCCTCAACGGAAGCATCTCGGCGTAATTCATTCATGGAGGGGTGTGCCAATGCACACATCAGCATCCAATTGCCCAGTGTTTCCCCCTCCTCTACACATTTCGGGTCAATTTTTCCTCCGCTGATTCGGACAAGAGAAGCCGCTTCCTCCAGTTTTTTCTTCTTGTCGGCGGTAATCACGGCAATCAGCTTTTCCTTGGCACGGGTCATTGCAACATATAAAATTCGCATTGCTTCGCTGCGTTCCTCCCTCTGTCCAAAAATGCGGAGCAGATTTCTCTGGAGGGTATTGTATTGGAAAAGCGTTTCTTTCTGCACCATCTTCATACCAAAGCCGAGTGAAGGGTGGCAGTAAACATCAGGCGGGATACGGTTGCCTGTCATATCCATGCCTGCCATGATGCAAACAGGAAATTCCAGTCCCTTGGAATGGTGGATACTCATAATTCTGACGGAATTTTCGGGGGCTGTGTCGCCGATACTGATTTCCGTCTGGTGTTCTTCCAGATAGGCAACGTGTCTGACAAAATCGGAAAGACTGGTTTTTTCGCCGTTTTCATACTCTCTGATGAAGCTCATGAGCTTTCGGATATTTTTCACTCTGGTTTCCCCGTTCGGCATGGCACTCATCACGGCAATATAGGATTTTTTCCCGAAAAAGGCCTCTGCCAGTTCGCTGACACGCAGTGTTACCGAAAGCTTTCTCAATTCCGACAGCAAAAGAAGAAACTCATGGCATTTGTGTTTCAGAGGCAGATACGCCTGTTCTTTTTCGGCACAGGCGGCGATTTGCGGATATAAGTGACGGTTTCCCCAACGGATTTTCAGGCAGGCCAAATCATCGGGCGTAAAGCCGAACGCGGGACAAAGCAGTACGGCAGACAACGGAATATCCTGCAAGCAGTTGTCGATTACTTTCAGCAGTGACAGGACGATATGCACTTCATAGCATTCAAACAGGCTGTACGGCTGGTCAACATAAGTGGGGATTCCCATTTCATTCATGGTATCGGCATATTCTCTGGCATGGCTTTTGAGATACCGCATCAGAATACAGAAATCCCCGTACCGTGCCGGACGCAGTACGCCTTTTTCCGTGATTTGCATTCCCTTTTGTATCATGCCTTGAATGGTCTGTGCAATATAGGCGGCTTCCTGTTCATAGTGGTTTCGTTCATCGTCCTCTGAGGGGGCAAACAGGTGGATTTCCGTTTCCATGCCTTCATTGTCGGGATAGATGGCTCCTGCCGTCAGTTGTTCCGTTTCGTCATAGGTAATCTCCCCGACCTGCTCCGACATGACCGCTCCAAACACAAAGTTGACAGAATCAATCACTTCCCGTCTGCTGCGGAAATTCCTGTCGAGTATCACGCAGGCAGGAAACTGCGGCTTGTCTTTATCATACCGCACGGAAGCACGGCGGCGATTCTTGAAAATCAGCGGCATGGCCTCACGGAAGCGATAGATACTCTGCTTGACATCTCCCACGACAAACAGATTTTTCTCGTTTTGGGATACATAATGGAAAATCCGATCCTGTATCTCATTGGTATCCTGATATTCGTCAATCATGACGGCATCATACTGACGGGAAATACTTTCGGCAAGTTCCGTTTTTTGACCGTTTTTTTCCAAAAGCTGTAATGTCAGATGTTCCAAGTCGGAAAAATCCAGTATTCCCTTTTCTTTTTTGGCTGCCCCGAAGCGGAGAATCAATTCTTCCAGCACTTCACACATACTGATGACAGCAGGATAAATTTGTTCCGTATCGTTTTGATAAACTTCTTCCGTAATGCCAAAGACGGGTCTTAAAGCGGATTCTATCTCCTTGGCGATGTTTTGGAAGCTGATTTTGATGGTTTGCAAATCGGCATCGTCAACAGGATATTTTTTGCTGCGGGGAGGAAGGTACTTTCTTTTCGTGTAGGACATGACACAGGCAGAAACGGCATTCCAGTCTTTGGCTTCGGCAGCCTTGGAAAGACGGGTGACAAATGCCTGCAAGTCCAGAAAGACACTTTCACCACTGGTATCCTTGCCCGTACAAAATGCTCCCTGATTGTCATCAATGACACGTTCTGCCGAATCCAGCATCATCCGGCAATATTGCAGCGAGGAGGAAAGCACCTGAAAACCAAGCTCTCCAAACACGGTATCTTTCAGCGGAATGTGCGGGTCATACAGCATGGCTGCTTTTTCCATCCATTTTTCCCTGTCGGGGTGGGCAGTAATCTTTCTGTAGACCTCCAGCAAGGTGTTTTCCAGCTGTTTATCATCTTTGCTGCCCGACAGCACGGTACTTAACAGCAAAAAGCCGTCCTTTTTGGCGGCATACTGCTCTTCGATAATGTCCGAAAGAATCCGGTGCCGCATGACAGACAGTTCACTGTCCTCTGCAATGCGAAATTCCCTGCTCAAATCCAAGGCTGCAAAATGCTCCTTGAGAAGCCTGCTGCAAAAGCTGTGAATGGTACAGATGTCTGCATTGGACAGCAGTACCAGCTGACGGCGAAGCAGAAGATTGTCAGGGTCTTTTTGGAGGTGTGCCTCCACCTCTGCCATGATACGCTTCCGCATTTCCTCCGCTGCGGCTTTGGTAAAGGTCACAATCAGGAGCTTGTCAGCACTGACGGGATGTTCCCCGTCCAGCAGCATTTCAATGACCCTCTGCACCAGTACTCTTGTTTTTCCCGAGCCTGCCGCCGCCGAAACAATAAGCGAGCCGCCTCTTGCATGAATCGCATCGTGCTGGGCAGGGGTAAACGACATATCAGCCATGCTGCATTTCCTCCTCCATTTTCTGTAAAGCTTCCTCTGCGGGGAAGGTTCGTATTTTTTGACTGTCCCTGCCGTCCTCATAGCCGCATACTGTGCGGTAATCACAGTATTCACACGCATCGGCGGCAGCTTTGATCGGCTTTCTTTCCACTTTTCCGTCAAACAGTGCCTGCATCATATTGACCAGCTTTTTGTCAATGTAGGAAAAAATCTTTCCGTACTCTTCCAGCGACACAAGGCTTTTCACAGGGATATAAATGCCCTTTTTCCCCTCCTCCATGGCAGAAAGAACACTGTCATCATTCAGGAGCAGTCCGCTCATTTTGAAATTTTTCTGCTGTTCTTCCAGACTTTTCTGCTTTTCATTGTCAGAGCAGAAGCTTTTGACCGATGATTTGGGCGTGGAGGGCATATACAAAATTCCTGCGGGCAGCAGCGTGTAGTGACCGTTTTCGGAGTAGCGTTCCACTCCGTTCCTGCTGATGGCGGAAAGGTACAGCAGCATTTGCATATTCAGCCCGTAGCATACATCGGACAGCCGGAAGGTTCTGGCACCCGTCTTATAGTCCACAATACGGATATATTTTTCGTTTCCCTGCACATAGGTATCAATCCGGTCTACTTTTCCCGTGAAAGCAATGACCTCCCCGTCAGGCAGGTGCAGTTCATATCCCGGAATATCCCCGTCCTTGCCGCCGATTTTCAGTTCCATATCCTGCGGTACGAACCGGCTGACAGCAAACTCATCAATCAGCCGTTTCAGTACGAGTACGACATTTCTTTCAATGATGGCAAACTGTGCCATAAAGCGTTCCAGACGTTCCTCGGTGCCGCCGATGTC